>JBOIFQ010000059.1:0-11889 GCA_050741655.1 Burkholderiales bacterium
GCATGGTGCCGCTCGCGCTCGGCAGCCAGACCAACGGCTCGGTGATCCGGCCCGCGGCGTTTTGCGGCGTATACGGTTTCAAGCCTACGCACGGCCTGATTTCGCGCGGCGGCGTGCTGAAGCTGTCGCGCACGCTCGATCATGTCGGCGTTTTCGCGCGTACGCTGGAAGACGTTGCGCTTCTCGCCGAGCAACTCGTCGGTTACGATCCGCTCGACCCGGACACAAGGCCGCGCGCGCGCGTCCCGTTCCTCCAGGCCGCGACCGAGGAGCCGCCGTTACCGCCACTGCTCGCGTACGTGAAAGGCCCGGTTTGGGACCGCGCCAACGAGGACACGCAAGCGGCATTTGCCGAACTGGTCTCGGCGCTCGGCGCGCATGTGATGGAAATCGAATTTCCCGACTCCGCGCGCCAGGCGCTAGATTGGCATCGAACCATCATGGAAGCCGAAATGGCGGCGAACCTCGACCTCGAATGGGAAAAAGGACGCCAGCGTTTGTCCGAGTCCCTGCGCGCGCAGCTCACGCGCGGACGCGCGGTGACAGCGCTCGACTACCAGCGCGCATGCGCCCGCGTGCCCCTGATCAACGAAGGTTTCGAGGAAATCTTCGAGCGTTGCGATGCGATAGTCACGCCGGCGGCAGCGGGTAGCGCGCCGAAGGGGCTGGAGAACACCGGCGACCCCGCTTTTTGCACCCTATGGACGCTATGCGGGATGCCGGCGCTCAGCCTGCCGCTGATGCATGGGGAAAACGGCCTGCCGATGGGAGTGCAGATTGTCGGGCGGCGCGATAACGATGCGCGCCTGCTGCGCACCGCGCGCTGGCTCGTGTCTCAAATTAAGACCGGCTGAATCGAGAGGAGGAATTCCACATGCGGTTCAAAATCCTGGCAAGCATGGTGGCGGCGGCGCTGCTCATCATTTTCATCGGCCCGGTGGTGGTCAAGCTCAAGGATGTCGCGCTCAGCGCGGTGGTGCTGATCGGGCTCTCGATGATGATTACCGATATCTGGCACACGCTGCGCTCGAAGGAGGACTGATGCGGCGCTAGCACGGCCGCTTCATCATGCACAACCTGGCTCGTGCTTTACAAATAATTATTCAGAACTGCGGAGAACCAGTATGAAAGTAGGGTTTGTCGGTTTGGGCATCATGGGCCGGCCGATGACCTTGAATCTCATCAAGGGCGGATACGCGCTTAACGTTTATGCACGGCGTGCGGAATCCATGCAGCCGCTGATCGAGGCCGGCGCCCGGGCCTGCGCCTCGCCGCAGGAAGTGGCGCGCCAGTCGGATGTGAGTTTCGTCATGGTGTCCGATACCGCCGATGTGGAACAAGTCATTCTCGGAAACAACGGCTGCATCCACGGCGCCCAACCCGGCGCGGTGATCGTGGACATGAGCACCATTTCGCCGGTGGCGACGCGCGAAATGGCGGAGAAGCTGGCGGAAAAAAAAGTGGACATGC
The DNA here is from genome assembly GCA_050741655.1 of Burkholderiales bacterium. Lineage (GTDB taxonomy): Bacteria > Pseudomonadota > Gammaproteobacteria > Burkholderiales > JAHFRG01 > JAHFRG01. The sequence continues at coordinate 1,471 of JBOIFQ010000059.1, forward strand.
TCGATGCCCCGGTTTCCGGCGGCGACATCGGCGCCATCAACGCCACGCTTTCCATCATGGTGGGCGGCAAGCCCGAAGTGTTCGCCAGGGTGAAGCCTTTGTTCGAGTGCCTGGGCAAGAACATCGTGCATATCGGTTCCCACGGCGCGGGGCAGGTCACCAAGGCGTGCAATCAAATCGTGGTGGCGCTCACCATCGAGGCGGTGGCGGAAGCAATGACGTTCGCGCGCAAGAATGGCGTGGACGCCGCCAAGGTGCGCGATGCGCTGCTGGGCGGATTCGCCAACAGCAAAATTCTCGAAGTGCATGGCAAGCGCATGCTGGATAACGTGTTCAAGCCCGGCTTCAAGGTCAGGCTGCATCAGAAAGACATGCGCATCGTGATGGAAACCGCGCACAAGCTGGGCGTGGCGCTGCCCGGCGCGGCGCTGGTCACCCAGCACATGAACGCGCTGATGGGAACCGGCGACGGCGAGCTCGATTCCGCCGCGATAGTGAAAGTCGTGGAGCGGATGTCGCGTTAAGCACGTCATTGCGAGCAGCCTTCAGCTCAAGGCGGCGAAGCAATCTCATCTCTGCCGCAGAGCCGCGGTTTCAGTTAAGCGATCGATTCCGGTAAACTGCGCGGCAGAATGCCCCCGCCGATAGAGAATGCTGTTTCGCGCCGCGCGCAGCGCTTGCGCAGCTTGCCGCGCCCGGAATTTTCCGGTGATCTGCCGATCCATGAAAAACGCGAAGAAATCGCTGCCGCCATCGCCGCGCATCAAGTGCTGATTGTCTGCGGCGAAACCGGTTCGGGCAAAACCACGCAGCTGCCCAAAATCTGCCTGGCATTGCAGCGCGGGCTGGACGGCATGATCGCGCACACGCAGCCGCGCCGCATCGCCGCGCGCACCGTGGCGGCGCGCATCGCGCAGGAATTGCGCGACGAAGTCGGGCGCGGCGTCGGTTACAAAGTGCGTTTCACCGACAAGGTTTCGCCCGCCACTTACCTCAAGCTCATGACCGACGGCATCCTGCTGGCGGAAACCCTGAGCGACCGCGAACTCTCCGCTTACGACACCATCATCATTGATGAAGCGCATGAACGCAGTCTCAATATTGATTTTCTGCTGGGTTACATCAAACAGCTTCTGCCGCGGCGTCCCGAACTCAAGCTCATCATCACTTCCGCCACCATTGACGCGCGGCGCTTCGCGCGGCATTTCGGCGACGCGCCGGTGATCGAGGTTTCCGGGCGCACTTATCCGGTGGAAGTGCGCTACCGGCCGCATGACATCGATGACGAAGACGCGGAAGAACAGGACATGCCGCAGGCGATAGTGGATGCGGTGGATGAACTGGCGCGCCAGCCTGGCGATATCCTGGTGTTTCTCCCCGGCGAACGCGAAATCCGCGAAACGGCGGAGGCTTTGCGCAAGCATCACCCGGCGCGCGCGGAAATCCTGCCTTTGTTCGCGCGGCTCTCGACCACCGACCAGGAGCGCGTGTTCAGGCCCGCGGGGACAAAACGCATCGTGCTCGCCACCAATGTGGCGGAAACCTCGCTCACCGTGCCCGGCATCGGCGCCGTGATAGACACCGGCAGCGCGCGCATCAAGCGTTACAGCTACCGCAACAAGGTGGAGCAGCTGCGCGTGGAAAAAATCGCGCGCGCCTCGTGCGATCAGCGCAAGGGCCGCTGCGGGCGGGTGATGAGCGGAGTATGCATTCGGTTGTATGCGGAAGAAGATTATCTGGCGCGCGGCGAATACACCGATCCGGAAATCCTGCGCACTTCGCTGGCGGCGGTGATTCTGCGCATGAAGGCCTTGCAGCTGGACGAGATTGAACAGTTTCCGTTTCTCGACCCGCCCGCGCCGAAGATGATCGCGGATGGCTATCAACTGCTGATGGAACTGGGCGCCGTGGACGAAGAAAAGCGACTGACTAAAATCGGCGCGCAGCTCGCGCGTCTGCCGCTGGACCCGCGCATCGCGCGCATGATACTGGCGGCGAAAGAGGAAAATTGCCTGGACGAAGTATTGATTATCACCGCCGCACTGTCGGTGCAGGATGCGCGCGAGCGGCCATTCGAGAATCAGCAAGCCGCCGACGAAGCGCACCGGCAGTTTCACGATGAGCGTTCGGATTTTCTGTCGTACCTGAAGCTGTGGCGGTTTTTCGAGGACGCGGTCAAGCACAAAAAATCCAACAAGAAGCTGATCGAACATTGCCATGAGCACTTTCTGTCGTGGCGGCGGCTGCGCGAATGGCGCGAAATCCACGGCCAGTTGCTGCAGTTGGCGGCTGAAATGGATTTCAGGCCGAATCAGATTGCCGCCGGTTACGAGGAGATGCACCGCGCGCTGCTGACGGGGCTGCTCGGCAATATCGGCATGAAAAACGAAGACGACGAATATCTGGGCGCGCGCGCAATCAAGTTCAGGATTTTCCCCGGCTCGGGCCAGATCAAGAAGAAACCGAAGTGGCTGGTGGCGGCGGAATTGACCGAAACCACGCGGCTGTACGCACGTGGCGTGGCGAAAATCGAGCCCGAATGGCTGGAGAAAATCGCGCAGCACCTGATCAAGCGCCATTATTTCGACCCGCATTGGGAAAAAGACGCGGGACAGGTGGTGGCGTTCGAGCGCGTCACGCTGTACGGGCTTACCATCGTGGGCAAGCGGCGCGTGCATTACGGTCATATCAATCCGCTGGAGGCACGCGAGATTCTGATCCGCCAGGCGCTGGTGACGGGAGAATGGCAGCGCGAGCTGCCGTTCCTTGCGCATAACCGCAAGCTGATCGAGGAAATCCAGCAACTCGAACACAAGGCGCGGCGCCAGGATGTGCTGGTGAGCGACGAGGACATTTTCCGCTTTTACGACGCGCGGGTGCCGCAGGGTATCGTCAACGCCGCGGGCTTCGTGAAGTGGCATGACGCCGCGCGCCAGGCCGATGCGCAATTGCTGTTCCTCGGCCGCGAACACCTCATGCGCCACACGGCGGCGGGAATCACCGAACAGCAGTTTCCGGAAAAATTCGTGCAGAACGATATCGAACTCAAGCTGACTTACCGTTTCGAGCCGGGGCATGCGCTCGATGGCGTGACCTGTCATGTGCCTTTGCATGTTCTCAACCGGCTTGATGCGGCGCGCTTTGAATGGCTGGTGCCGGGCTTGATACGCGAAAAAATCACTTTTTATTTCAAGAGTCTGCCCAAGGCGTTGCGGCGCGCGGTGGTGCCGGTACCGCAATTCGTGACGCGTTGTCTGGAAACGGTTTTGGCCGGGGAAAAACCGCTGGCGCAGGCGCTCGCCGAATTTTTAAAACGCGAGACCAGGCTGGAGGGTTCCGCCGAAATCTGGGATGGATTGGCACTGCCCGCGCATCTCATGATGAATTTTTGCGTGATGGATGATAAAAACCAGGAACTCGCCAGCGGGCGCGATCTCGCTGTGCTGAAACAGCAACTCGGCCAGGCGGCGCAGCTTACTTTCGGCAATGCGGACACCGGCATCGAGCGCGACCACATCACGCGCTGGGATTTTGGCGACTTGCCTGAGAAAATTGCGTTTACTCGCGGCGGACAAAAACTTACCGGTTATCCGGCGCTCACGGATGAAGAGGGCGGCGTGGCGCTACGCTTGTTTGATCGCGCCGATATCGCGCAAGCCGCGCAGCGCGCCGGCGTGCGCCGCCTGCTGCGGCTGGAACTCAAGGAACATTTAAAACAACTGGAAAAAAATCTGCCGCAGTTCAATCAAGTGGCGCTGCAATTGCGTCCGATCATGGCCGCCGATGCGCTGCGCGAGGATTTGCTGACGGCGATTACCGATCGTGCATTCATCGGCGAGGATGCACTGCCGCGCAGTGAAAAAGCTTTTCACGAGCAGAAAGCGCGCGCACGCACGCGCCTGGCCGCCGTGACCGAAGTCGCCTTGCGCATGACACAGGCAATTGCCGAAGCTATGCACGAACTGCAAGCGCGGCTGGTCAAGGCGGATGCGCGCCTGGCACGCGAACTGCGTGCCCAGCTTGAACAGCTGATTTATCCGGGCTGCTTCAGCCGCACGCCGTGGCCGCAACTGCAACATCTGCCGCGCTACCTCAAGGCGATGGGAGTGCGGCTGGAAAAATACCGCAACGCTCCCGAACGCGATGCCAAACACGGTGCGGCTGTTGCCGGGTTGTGGCTGCGCTACCAGGAGCGCGCGGAAAAACAGCGGCGCGCCGGCCTGGAGGATACGAATCTGGAGCAATTCCGCTGGATGCTGGAGGAACTGCGCGTCTCGCTGTTCGCGCAGGAACTGCGGACGCCGTATCCGGTGTCGGTGAAGCGGCTGCAGAAACAATGGGAAAAAATCCGCTCTTGACTATAATAAAATCTGGCGCTTGGCATTGAACAGGGAGAAAGCATGAAAACCGTGAAGCAGATATTGCTGACCAAAATCCGCGGCGCCGGCATGCTCACGATTGCGCCCGCTGCCAGCGTGTTCGAAGCGCTCATGCTGATGGCGGAAAAAAACGTGGGTGCGCTGCTGGTGCTGGAGGGAGATAAATTATCCGGCATCCTGTCCGAGCGCGACTACGCGCGCAAGGTGATCCTGCACGGCAAATCCCCCAGGGAAATCCAGGTGCGGGAAATCATGAGCAGCAACGTGGTTTCCGTGCAAGCGGGGCAAAGCGTGGATGAGTGCATGGCGCTGATGACCGATAAAAGAATCCGCCATTTGCCGGTTTACGAAAACGAGCGCCTGATCGGCGTGGTATCCATCGGCGATCTGGTGAAGGAAGCGATTTCCGAACGCGAGGACATCATCCGCCAGCTTGAGAGCTATATTCGCGGATGACGCAGTTTGGCGCTTTCATCATCGGCGATGAAATTCTTTCCGGCAAGCGTCAGGATAAGCATTTCGTGCAAGTTATCCAGACGCTCAAGACGCGCGGGCTGGAATTAAGCTGGTGCGAATATCTGGGCGATGACCCGCAACGCATTACTGCCGCCTTGCAGCGCACCTTCGCTGCTGCCGATGTAGTGTTCTCATTCGGCGGCATCGGCGCCACGCCCGATGATTACACGCGACAATGCGCCGCGCGCGCCGCGGGCGTGGAGCTTTACCGTCATCCCGATGCGCTGGCCGAAATCGTGGCGCAATTCGGTGACGGCGCGTACCCCAAGCGCGTGCTGATGGCGGATTTGCCGCGCGGCAGCCGCATTATTCCCAATCCCTACAACCGCGTGCCGGGATTCAGTTTTAATCAGCATCATTTTTTGCCGGGTTTCCCGGAAATGGCGTGGCCGATGCTGGAATGGGTGCTAGCTACGCATTACGCGCACTTGAAAAATGAAATCAGCGAACAGGCGATTGCCGTGTTGGGTGCGCGCGAAAGCCTGCTGTTGGATTTGATGAACGAATGCGTGGCGCGCTTTCCGCAACTGAAACTCTTCAGCCTGCCGCATCTTGCCGACAAGAATTATCAGATTGAGCTGGGCGTGCGCGGAAATGTAATGCAGGTACCGGAAGCCATGCAATTTTTGAAGCAAGGGGTGAGTGCGCTCGGTTTCAAGTGGGAGGAGCCGCGGAGCGGATGAAAAGTAAACTTGCAGGGGCGCTTTGGTTTTGCATTTACGCTGTCACCGCGTCAGCGAGAGGCGAGTTGCCGCTGTTCGACACGCACATTCATTACAACCGTGACGTCTGGGAGGAATACCCGCCGGCGAAAGCGCTGCAAATCCTGAAGCAGGCGGGTGTGCAGCATGCGCTGGTTTCGAGCACGCCGGATGACGGCACGCTCAAGCTTTATGAATCCGATCCGCGGCGCGTCGTGCCATTCCTGCGCCCTTACCGCACGCAGTCTGATTTGCGTACCTGGTTCAAGGACCCCGCGCTCCTCGCCTATGTCGAGGACCGGCTCAAGCGCAATGTTTACCGCGGCATAGGCGAATTCCATTTGTTTTCCGGTGAGGCCGATACGCCGGTGGTCAGGCGCATTGCCGCGCTGGCAGTGGAGAAAAACCTGATGCTGCACGCCCACTCGGATGAGAAGGTGGTGGAGGAATTGTTCCGGCAGCAGCCCGCGGCGAGAATCCTCTGGGCGCATGCCGGATTGACCGGCACGCCTGAAACGGTCGGCAACATGCTGGAGCGTTACCCCGGCCTGTGGGTGGAGCTTTCCTCGCGCGGGGATATCGCGCCTGACGGAAAACTGGATGCAGACTGGCGAGGACTGTTCCTGCGTCACCCGACACGGTTTCTGATCGGAACGGATACCTGGACCGCTTCCCGCTGGAGAGACTTGCAGTTGATTGCGCAGGCCACACGGCAGTGGCTTGCCGAATTACCAAGCGATGTGGCGGAGAATATCGCATACAAGAACGCTGAGGCCTTGTTGTTGCAGCCGCTAAAATAAAAACACGGCGCGAGGCTGGGTTTTGTTTCACTTGCTCTTGCTTCGGTTTTTGTCTTCCTGCGACTCCTTCTTGTCTTTGTCCAGCTTGCGCTGGTCGTGACGGCGGTGGCGACGCGGAGCAGGTGCCGCAAGCAATGGAATTTCTCAAGCCGGGTGTAAACGCACTGGGGTTTAGATGCGAAGATCGAGATTGTTTTTTTCCAGATCATCAAGCTTCGCTTATGGCAAGAGATGTGGCACGAGGCTGCGCCAACCCCGAACACAAAAATGCGGCAAATCCTGCAATGTTAGAATGAGGGCTTCGCAGCCAGCCTCGATCCCACGTCATGAGCGAAACCTTAAGCCGTCCCAAAATCAGCATCACATTCGTGACTTTGGCGGTTTCCCTGTGGTTCTTGCTGCTCGATAACCGGTCGTTCTGGAATGCGTTGTTGCGGATTGTGGAGGGCCCCGGTGCGAGCGGCATTTTGGCCGCCGCTTCTCTGTTCGTGGTGTTCCTTCTTTTGTTTAATGTGCTGCTGTCCCTGGTCTGCTATCCGCGTACCACCAAGCCTATCCTCATCTTCCTGTTGATCGCGACTTCAGTGGTGGCGTATTACATGAACGAATACGGCACTATGTTTGACAAGGGCATGATGCGCAATGTATTCGCAACCGACCCGGCGGAAATCCGCGACCTGCTCAGCTTGAAGCTGTTTTTATATGTCCTGCTTCTTGGCATTCTTCCCTCTTTATTGATGTTGTGGGTGCGTATCGATTACCACGGTTTTTGGGGAGGCGCGCTCAGAAAACTGGCATGGATGACTGGTTCCGTGTTGGTTGCCGCTGCCGTCATTGTTTTGTTCTATCAGGATTACGCTTCCATCTTCCGTAACCACAGGGAAATCCGCTATCTGCTGGCTCCAAGCAACTGGCTGAGCGCCAGTTACGGCGTGCTGCGGGCAAAGTACGCGCGCCCGCAGGAATTTCACATGATCGGCGAAGATGCCCGGCCCGGAATTCCACCATCGGCCGCGGGGAAAAAAGCGCTGACCATCATCGTGGTGGGAGAAACCGCGCGCGCCGCGAATTTCTCATTGGGCGGCTATGCGCGGCAAACCAACCCGCTGCTGGCGCGCGAGGCGATAATCTATTATTCGAATATGAGCGCGTGCGGAACCGATACCGCGGTCTCTGTTCCGTGCATGTTTTCGGACCTCGGCCGCGCCGGCTATGCGGAGGACAAAGCCGCGCAACAGGGAAACCTGCTCGACGTGCTGAAGCGGGCGGATATCGCGGTATTGTGGCGCGACAATAACTCGGGCTGCAAGGGCGTCTGCACCCGGGTGGCCTATCAGGATGTTTCGCGCCTGAATAATCTTAAGCTCTGCCGGCGCGACGAATGCTACGATGAAATCCTGCTGGAAAATTTGCAGGAATATATAGATGGGTTGGATCGCGACAGCGTAATCGTTTTGCACCAGAAAGGCAGTCACGGGCCGGCTTATTATCTGCGCTATCCCGATCAGTTCGGCGTTTTCAAGCCCGTATGCGAGACCAATCAGCTGGAAAAATGCAGCCGTGACGAGATCATCAACGCCTACGACAACACCATCCTCTATACCGATTATGTGCTGGCTCAGGTCATCGCCCTGCTCAAGCGCAACGCCGGGCGCTTCGATGCTGCTTTAATCTATATGTCCGATCACGGCGAGTCCCTGGGCGAAAATCATCTCTATCTGCATGGGCTGCCGCGCATGATCGCACCCGCAGAGCAAACTCATATTCCATCGATAGTGTGGTTGTCGCAAGAGGCGCTGCGCCGCAATCGTCTCGACAACAATTGCCTGCAAGCGCACCGCAACGATGCTTATTCTCACGACAATCTGTTTCACTCGGTTCTGGGCCTGATGGATGTGCAGACCCAAATTTACCGGCCTGGGCTGGATCTGTTTCGTATTTGCAAACCGGATGAGCGAGCGGAAAAAAATTGAGGGAAGGTCGCAAAAGTGGCGTTCGCGATTCTGCCGGGACTGATATTTCTGGGAGAACAGCTCACCTGGCAGCTTGCGGCGGGAGCATTGCTCATCATCGCCGGCTCTCTGGTCATCATTTTGGCCTGACCTCCTGCGTCCGGCGCATCACGCCGTGGTTCTTTCCAGTACCGTAACGCCGGCCGCGGAATGGAAGTTCGCCCAGGACACAGTCCGGGTCAAGCCGCGCCTGACGGTGAACAACAATGAAGCCGCCATAGAAGCAGTGTGCCGTGGATTCGGTATCACGCGCCTGCTGTCGTATCAGATCGCGCCTTACCTTGCATCGGGTAAACTGAAAACCGTGTTGAGCAAATTTGAACCGCAGCGCCTGCCGATCCATATCCTGCATCGCGAAGGGCGCTACGCGTCCGCAAGAGTAAGAACTTTCCTGGATCTCATGATCGCCAGGCTGCGCTCGGACCAGGCTTTGAACTGACGCGCGCCATCGCTGGCAAGTTTCTCCAATTGCCTACCCGAATTCCGATAGGCTTGCCATAACCTCGAGTACTAAAATGCGATTGTCCGCTCCTGGCCGTACATTGCTTGTTGGATCGAGCACAAGTTGCAACAAATAAAAACCCGGCTTCACGCCGGGTTTTTATTTACTAAAATTTAGTTCTTGTTTTCCTGTTGGTCCTTGTGTAGTTCGCGCACATCGTGACGGCGCTCGCGGCGGTCTTTGTGCAGGTCTTTTTTGTCGGCATGCAGCTCCTTGCGGTCCTTGCGCAGCTCCTTGTGGTCTTTGCGGATGTCGGCATTGTCTTCCTTGAGTTCCGATTTTTCCCTGGCTATAGCGGCCTGGTCGCCTTCGCGTTTGGCTGCGCGCAGTTCGCGGCGGTCTTGATTGCGATCCTTCAGGTCTTTTCTGAGGTCCTGCTTGTCGGAAGCAATGTCGCGCTTATCGCTGCGAATATCGCGCCGGTCGCCGCGTATATCGCGCGTGTCCTGGCGGTCCTGCTTCACGTCGTCGGCGAAAACTGCCGGTGCGGACAACGCAAACGCGGAAGCCAGCGCGATGGTAATGATGCTTTTGTTAAACATGGGTAAATCCTCCTGTGATCAAAAATTAAGGGTGGCGCCAAGCCGAATAACGTGCCGCCGCGCGCGCCGTTGACACCGGTGTTCGTGAATTCTGTCACACTTGTAATGTCGAACCACCAGTTTTAAGATGAAAGCAAGGTGTAAGGTGCAAATCATGACACAACTGCAAAAAACCTGGTTATGGGTGGTGTCGCTGCTGGTGGCGGCGGGCATTATTTATCTTTGTTTCAGGGTTTATCTCAGTCCGGCTTCGATGATAGATTTCGCCAACACTCAGTTGTGCTAAGGAACCTCTGATTAAGTCCTCCGCGAATTGCGTTGCTGGCAAAATGCGGATGGATGCAAGGCACGCGACGAAGGTCGTAGTCGAATCTACGAAGCCGAGGAGCGCAACGATGCAGACGCCGCATTTTACCGCAACCCGCAGGGACGGGGGCCGCTGCGACGCGGCAGCCGCAGGCCGGGGCGGGAGCAGCGAGCAGCGCCCGGTTTGATAATTCTTTCAGCGGCTCTGCGCCCCTACCCGCTCCACGCTGCGCGAGTCCGAGTCCGGGGCGCATCCGGGCGGTCTGCTTTGTCGCTCGGCTTGTGAAGGGGGATCAACCATTCACTGCACCTCGCTTCGCGCAGCCCATCCCGGAAAGCCTCCGTCGCAACCGCGTGGGACTTAATCAGAAGTTCCTTGAAGATTATCCGCAGTCGTTCCAGCCTTGTCAATTTGCGCCAGTAAAAACAAAAAAGCCGGCAAAGATGCCGGCTTTTTAAATTGCGTAAAGGCTTTACAGGGACAGAACCCACTCCACCATGGACTTGATTTCGTCGTCCTTGATTGTGTCACGCCCGCCCTTGGGCGGCATGGGAATCTGGCCCCACACGCCGGCGCCGCCGTTTTTCACTTTTTCAATCAGCTTGGCTTCCGCGCCCTTGTCGCTTTTGTATTTCTTGGCGACTTCTTGATATGCCGGCC
>JBOIFQ010000060.1:0-2784 GCA_050741655.1 Burkholderiales bacterium
ACCCTATGGTCGGGCGAGCGTCCGAGGGACAATCAAATCAATTTCGACTTCGTGCTCGAGCCGCAATAACTCAGTCGCGACTTGCAGTCGGCGTTAATTCCGCCCGCCCGCCGTATTTGCCGTAAAACCATTTGAGCGCGAACGGCGGCAGCGCGGTGGTGAGCGCGATCACGATCAAAAGCGCGGCGTAGAGCTCGGGGTTCAGGATGCCGTTGTTCAAACCGAGTTGCGCGAAAATCAATCCCACTTCGCCGCGCGGTATCATCGAAAGGCCGATCGCCGATTGCCGCAGGCGGTTCTCGCGTATGCAAAAACCGGCCAGCCATTTGCCGGCGATGGCGATGATGACCAGCGCCGCCGACAAGCCCCATACGAAAGGCGAGCCCCAGTTCACCGCATTAAGATCGAGCGAAACCCCCACCATCACGAAAAAAATCGGCGAGAACAAATGCACCAGCGGGCGCATCTGATGCTCCAGCCGTTCGGTCAATTCGGGACTGGCGGCGAGCATGCGGTTGAACGGGCGCCGGAACGGCAGCCATTTGCCCAGTTTCACGCGGAATTGTCCGCCCAGCGCCAGCCCCGCCGCGAAGCCACCCATGATGGCGGGCGCACCTACCGTGTGAGCAAGATAACTGAACAGCATGATCAGGCTCACCACCATGGTGAGCAGCAATCCGGGATGATCGCTTTTGCGGTCGTAATGATCGATCACCCAGGCGATGAGCTTGGCCGCGATGGGAGCGAGCAGCATGAACAGAATGATGAACAAACTCACTTCGCCGATGGAGCCCAGCGTGACCTGGCCTTGCACCGCGAACTGATAGAGAAACGCCAGCGTCAGCACGCCCAGAATGTCGTCGAGCACCGCCGCGCCAATTACGATTTGCGCTTCATCGGATGAGCGCCGCTTGAGATCGGTCAATACACGCACGGTGATCCCGATGCTAGTGGCGGTGAGCGTGCCGCCGATAAAAAGGCTCGCCACCAGCGGCAGATGAAACACGAAATAAGCCGCGCCAAAACCCGCCAGCAGCGGCAGCAGAAATCCTGCCGCGGCCACCACCACCGGCTTGGTTCCGGCTTTCGCCATGCGCAATACATCGGTATCCATGCCGACTTCGAACAACAGCAGAATGATGCCGATCTCGGCCAGGATTTTCAGCGCGGCATCGGGTGCGAGCCAGCCGATGAGCGAAGGCCCGAACAGCAGCCCGGCGGCAAGCTCGCCGATGACCGATGGCACGCCCAGGCGGCTGGCGCATTCCGCGAACAAGCTCGCCGCCAGCAGGATGATGCCCAAGTGCAGGAAAAAAACATCCAGTTCCATTTATCTCTCTTTATGCGCCAGCAAGCTGACTTGCCGCAGCAGTTTGCGCACCGGCGCGGGAACCGCCGCGCCTTGCGCATCCTCGAGATTCAACCACATTTGACCCGGCTCTCGCGCTTGCAAATTTAAAGCCTCCACTGGCAGCAACAGCGGCTGGATACTGAGTTGAAAATGACTGAAGCCATGTTCCAGGCGCGGCAAGAATTGCGCTTTGCTCACACGCGCGCCAAAGCGCCGGGCACAAAATTTTCCCGCCTCATCCGGCGCTTCGATTTCGGGAAAGCTCCACAGGCTGGCCCAAATACCGGCGGGCGCACGCCGCTCCAGCAGCACTTCTTTTTTATTCAATAAAATTAACATATGGCAATATTTCCGCGGCACAAGCTTTTTGGGTTTGGGCGCCGGCAACTGAGCAATCCGGTTTTGCTTGAAAGCAATGCAAGATGATTTGAGCGGACATTGCGCGCACAGCGGCTTGCGCCGCAAACACACAGTCGCGCCCACATCCATCAGCGCCTGGGTGTAGCTTTCGATCTGGCGCGCGGGCAGCAGCGCTTCGGATCGCCGCCACAATTTCGCTTCGATTTTTTTTTCGCCCGGATAACCCGCGATGCCGAAGCAGCGCGTTAGCACCCGTTTCACATTGCCATCGAGTATGGCGCGCCGCGCGCCAAACGCAAACACGCCGATGGCCCCGGCGGTGGAGCGGCCGATGCCGGGCAAATTCAGAATGTCATCGAAAGCGCGCGGAAATCTTCCGCCGTGCCGGGCGCAAATAATTTGCGCCGCGCGCTGCAGATTGCGTGCCCGCGCGTAATAACCCAGCCCGCTCCACAAGATCAGCACTTCGTTCAGTCCGGCGCGCGCCAGGCTTTTGAGATCGGGAAAGCGTTGGAGAAAACGCCGGTAATACGGAATCACCGTCGTCACCTGCGTCTGCTGCAGCATGATTTCCGACAGCCACACGCGATAAGGATCGCGCGTATTCTGCCACGGCAGGTGGTGCCGGCCATGACGCTTCTGCCAGCGGATGAGCGCGGCGGCAAAATTCCGCACGCGTTACTTGAACAAGCCTTTCAGTTTGTCCTGCACTTTGCTTTTCACCGCTTCCTCGGCTTTTTGCTTGACCACTTCGGTCACCGCGCCGCCGAAATCGAGGTTGTACGAGGGCGACTTGAACGGGCCGGACACGCGCACCGGGATGGTCACGCCTTTCAATGAGGACAGATCCGTGCCGCCCTGCCCCTTGGCCGAAGCCACGATGGACGCCTTGGCCAGATAATTCAAACTGTCTTCGCCGACGTTGATATCGCCGTTGCCGGATAAGCGCAGCAGCGGCGATTTCATCGACAGATCGTCGTTGTGCGCCACGCCGTTTTTGATTACGAAGCTCGCTTTCAATTCGCTGAAATCGGTCTGCTGCGATTTGTCCGCGGCTTGGGTCTGTTGCCCCT
>JBOIFQ010000061.1:0-1917 GCA_050741655.1 Burkholderiales bacterium
TCCATGCTGTAGGTGAAATTCGCGGGACGTTCGGTGAATCCAAAACCCACCATGTCCGGCGCGATCACGCGGAAGCGCTCGGCGAGCGAAGGCATGACCAGCCGCCAGTTGGCCCAAGCGCTCACCCCCGGCCCGGAGCCATGGATCATCAGCACCGGAGAACCGGACCCGACATCATGGTAATTGGTGACGATGTCGCCGGCCTTGATGCTTTTGGCGATTTCGGGATTCTGCATAGTCATGTCCATGTTTGCGATTCCGGATTAGAATTTCACCATCACATTGCGCAACTCGGTGTAGAACTCGAGCGAGTGCACTCCGCCTTCGCGGCCGATGCCGGATTGTTTGGAGCCGCCAAACGGTGTGCGCAGATCGCGCAGAAACCAGCTGTTGACCCAGCACAAGCCGACATCGAGCTTCGCCGCCAAGCGATGAGCGCGGCCGATGTCGCGCGTGTACACCGATGCGCACAAGCCGTACGGCGTGTCATTGGCCATGCGCAAGGCGTCTTCTTCCCGGTCGAAAGGCTGAATGTGACAGCAGGGACCAAAGATTTCTTCGCGGACAACAACAGCCGTTTCCGGCAATCCGGTCCAGATGGTGGGCTGAATCCATGAGCCGTTTTTCAATTCGCCAGGCATTTCCGGGATGCCACCCCCGGTGACCACATTGGCGCCCTCGTCTTTGGCTTTCTGGTAATAGGAAAGAACCTTGCTGCGATGCTCCTGGCTGATGAGCGGGCCGATTTTCGTATCCGGCGCATCGGGCAGACCCGGCTTCATGGTCGCGGCCTTGTCCTTCAGCGCCGAGACAAATTTATCGAAGATCGGCCGTTCCACATAAACCCGTTCGGTGCCCAAACATACCTGGCCGCAATTCTCGAAAACCGAACGCGTCACGCCTGCAATCGCCACATCGAAATCGCAGTCGGCGAACACCAGCGCGGGATTCTTGCCGCCCAATTCGAACGAAACCGCGCGCACGCCGTCCGCTGCCGCTTTCATGATCGCGCTACCGGTGCGGGTCTCTCCGGTAAAGGTAACCGCGTTAACGCCGGGATGGCTGGTGAGAAATGCGCCCGCCGAATCCGGTCCGAACCCGTGCACGACGTTGTAAACACCCTTGGGCATCCCCACTTTATTCATCACTTCACCCAGCAAGGTTGCGGTAGCCGGGGTTTCTTCGGAGGGTTTCACCACCACGCTATTGCCGCATGCCAGTGCCGGGCCAACTTTCCACGTCATCAGCAACAACGGCAAATTCCACGGGCAGATTACCGCAATAACACCTTTCGGAACCCGTTTCGAGTAACTGAGCGCACTGCCGCCATCAGGAGTTTTCATTTCGAACGATTCGGCAGCGACATTCTTGATTACGTCGGCAAAAATTTTGAAGTTGGCCGCGCCGCGCGGTATGTCAATGTGCGAAGCCAGGTGCTTGGGCTTGCCGGTGTCGGCGATCTCGGCGGCGAGAAAATCGTCGAAGCGGCGATTGATCTCATCCGCCACTTGGTAAAGCAGTTCCACCCGCTCCTGAATACTCATCTGCCCCCAGGGGCCGTGCAGGGCCGTGCGTGCCGCCGCTACCGCCGCATCGACTTCCGCCTTGCCCGCTTCATGGACAAAACCGATCAGGGAATTATCCAGGGGATTACGATCTTCAAATTTCTTGCCGCTCGCCGAGCCGGTAAATTCGCCATTGATGAAATGCTTGAACTCTTTCATGCCGCTTGCGGATTTACCTCGGGTCGTAATCCTCGAATCGGTTAAGGTATTCATGCCGGTATTCCTATCGCTTCTATTCCCGCGCCAGCACACGCTTCATCCTGCTGTTCCGAACCACCGGATACCCCGATGCCGCCAATCAATTGCCCTTCAAAACGCAACGGCAGGCCGCCGCCGAAGGCCACCAGGCGCG
>JBOIFQ010000062.1:0-18820 GCA_050741655.1 Burkholderiales bacterium
GGCTTATTACTGGCAATCGGTAAACGGACAGCTGGAAATATGGAGAAATCAGCAAGCCATCGAAACGGTAATCGCGCAACCCCAAACCCCCGAGGGATTGAAGCACCAGCTGCAAAGCGTGCTCGTCATGCGCGAATTCGCCAGCCGCGAACTCGCGCTGCCTGAAAATGGCAGTTACCGGAAATACGCCGATTTAGATCGGCCTTACGTGCTGTGGAACGTGTTCGCCGCGCCGGAATTTTCCATCCAGCCCAGGGAGTGGTGTTTCGTCATCGCCGGCTGCGTGAGCTATCGCGGCTATTTTTCGGAAAGCGCGGCGCGGGAATTTGCCGCCACGCTGCGCGCCCAAGGTTACGACGTATTTAGCGGCGGCGTTCCCGCGTATTCCACGCTCGGCTGGTTTAACGATCCGGTGTTGAATACGTTCGTCCATTATCCGGAAAGCGAGCTGGCGCGGCTGATTTTTCACGAGCTGGCGCATCAATTGGTGTATGTCACGGACGATTCGATGTTCAACGAATCGTTTGCCGCCGCGGTGGAACAAGAAGGCGTACGCCGTTGGCTGGACAAAAACGGCAATGACGCAGCGCGCGCGGAATTTGCCGCCGCGCAAGAACGAAAAAAAGGATTCATCGCACTGGTGTTGAGATACCGCGCCCGGCTGGGAGAGCTTTATGCCACCAACGCAAGCGCGCAGCAAAAGCGCGCGGACAAGACGCGAATATTTAATGAATTAAAACTGGAATATGCCGCGCTGAAAGCGGAATGGGGCGGGTTTTCAGGTTATGACAGATGGTTCGCGCAGGATATCAATAATGCGCATCTGGCTTCCGTCGCCGCTTACACCCGGCTGGTTCCCGCATTTCAGCGCCTGCTCGCGCAGGAGCAGGGGAATCTGCTGGCGTTTTACCGCCGGGTGAAGGAAATCGCGCAACTGCCCAAGGCGGAACGCTCGGCACACCTGGGCTCTCCGGAATAAAAATGACACCCTGGGATGCGGATTTCTTCCTGCGCTCGCCGATGTTCGAGCCGCTGCGCAACATGAGCGCGGCGCTGCATGTCAAGAACTGGCCGCAGCTCGACGACCTGCGAAAATTGCTGGAAAATTCGCGCTCGCCCATCGTCAACAGCCAGGGTCTGCCCATCCGTTTTGTGGCGCAAACCGTGCGCGCCAAAACTTTCGAGGAAAAATACGAGCCGAAAATTTATCTTAAAGGCGAGGTCCCGCTGCGCGCTGAAAACTGGCACGATTTGCTCAATGCGCTGGTGTGGCTTACTTTCCCCAAAAGCAAGGCGGCGCTCAACCGCAGGCATTTCCTCGCCGCGCGCGCAGCGGCGGAAAAAGGCACGCCGAACCGCGGCAAGGTTCAGGATGCGCTGACCCTGTTTGACGAAGGCGGAGTGTTGGTGGCGTGCGGTACTCCTGACCTGACGGCGCTGCTGAAAGAATTCGAGTGGAAAGAATTGTTCTGGAAACGGCGCAATGAGCTGACCGGCGCAATGAAATTTTATCTTTTCGGGCACGCGCTTTATGAAAAAGCCCTGCAGCCGTTCACCGGTATCACCGGCAAGGGAGTGATTTTCGAAGTTGAACAGAATTTTTTCGGCCTGACTCTCGAGCGCCAGCTGCACCTGCTGGATATCAGGCTGACGGATTATTTGGCCGAAGAAAAATCATTCGGCTCCACACAGGATCTGGCGCCAATTCCGATACTGGGCGTGCCCGGCTGGTGTGCGGACAACGAAAACGAAGAGTACTACGAAAACATACGCTATTTCCGCCACGGCAGGGCCGGCGCGTAAAGAATACAGAGCTTGGCTACGCCGGAATGTCGGGCGTGAGCAATCCTTCCAGCATGAAAATCTGGTCTTTGAGCAACAACTTGCGTTTTTTAAGGCGCTGCATTTGCAGCTGGTCCACGGTAGGTGATTCGGAAAGCCGGGCGATGACCTGATCCAGATCGCGGTGCTGGATTTTCAGTTCGTTGATGCGGTTTTTAAGCGCGTCTATATCCAATTCTTCCATGCGTGGCTATCTCCTGTTCTCTCTAATATAGCAAATCCGGCGCTTGTTATAATGGCGGCGTTAGAAAAATCAGGAGAGTAACGATGAAGCTCGTGAGTACAGGCTTTGCTCCCGGCGGAAAAATTCCCGGCGAAAACGCTTTTTGCGTTGCCGATGCGGCGAGTCATGTCAGGCTCGCGCCCAACCGCAATCCGGATTTTTCGTGGAGCGATTTGCCGCGCGGCGCCCAATCGCTGGCGTTGATCTGCCACGATCCCGATGTGCCTAGCCGGCCGGATGATGTCAATCAGGAAGGACGCACCGTGCCGGCCAGCCTGCCGCGAGTGGATTTTTATCATTGGGTGCTGGTGGATCTGGCGCCGGATGCCGCACCGATTAAAAAAGGCGAGTTCAGCGACGGCGTGACCGCGCGCGGCAAAAAAGGTCCGTCCGCGCCGCGCGGCACGCGCCAGGGCATCAACGATTACACCGGCTGGTTTGCCGCAGACAAAGACATGGTGGGAGATTATTTCGGTTACGACGGGCCGTGCCCGCCGTGGAATGATTCCATTCCGCACCATTACATCTTCACCTTGTATGCCTTGGATCTGGTTAAATGTCCGGTGAGCGGCAATTTCACCGCGCCTGAGGTGCTAAAAGCGATTGCCGGCCATGTTTTGGCCCAGGCCAGCTTGACCGGCGTTTACAGTCTCAATTCCGCGCTGAAGTGTTAAATTCATGCTTGCCAAGAACGCGTGATTGCCGTGTAATAGTCTGGTAACAATTTGTACTTCCCGGGGAAGCGAAAATGCAGTCACGGCGCAACGAATTTGATGTCACCAATCAGGTCAAAACCACTGATCCCGTTGAAGTTAATACGGAAGTTCGCCGGATTTACCTCGAACTTTATCCTGACGCGACCCCCGAAGTTCTGAATCAGGGGTTTGCCGACCTGAGCGCGCTCTATCAGGGACTCTATCCCGGCTATGTGGGCTGCGAAACCTCGTATCACGACATCCAGCATGTGCTCGATGTGACGCTGGCGATGGCGCGGCTGATGGACGGTTACGAGCGCACGCAGCACGGCAGCGAGCCATTCGGCGAGCGCCTGTTCAGACTGGGTGTACTCACCGCACTGTTTCACGACTGCGGCTATATTCGCAGCAAGAAGGACACCAAGCATCAGCACGGGGCCGAATACACCATACATCACGTTACGCGCAGCGGGTTGTTTCTCAAGAATTACATGCCCAAGGTGGGAATGCCGGATCTGGCCGGTGTGGCTGCGCAGATCGTGCACTTCACCGGCTATGAAGTGCCGGTGGGGCAAATCAAAGTGCCAAGCCTGATTTTTCGCCTGCTGGGAAATCTGCTCGGATCGGCCGACATCATCGCGCAAATGGCGGATCGCTGTTATCTTGAAAAATGCCATGAGCGGCTGTATCCGGAATTCGTGCTGGGCGGAATTACGCGCAAACGCAAGGAGGACGGCACGGAAGAAGTGGTGTTTGCTTCGGCCGACGACCTGGTGATCAAAACTCCGGATTTTTATCAGGGCGCGAACAAGCGCCTGAATGAATCCCTGGGCGGCGCTCACCGTTATGCGCAAGGACATTTCGGCGGGCAGAATCTCTACCTAGAAGAAGCCGACCGCAATATCCGCTTTGCCCAAACCATCGCTGAACAAGGCGATATGTCCTTGCTCAAGCGCAGACCGCCGGAAACGCTAGGCGAAGACGATAAAACCGATTAATTTAACGTAAGCACGATTTTGCCGATGTGCGTCCCGCTTTCCATCAGCGCGTGCGCTTGCGCCGCGTCTGCAATGGAAAAAGTTTCATGAATCACTGGTTTGATTTTTCCCGCTTCCAGTAGCGGCCATATTTTTTCTCTGATATTTAATGCTATGGCGGCTTTGAAAGCGACCGGCCGCGCGCGCAGAGTGGAGCCGGTGAGTGTGAGCCGGCGGCGCAGGATTTCGCCCAGATCCACCGTCGCCTTTAATCCGCCCAGCCAGGCAATCAGCACGATGCGTCCATCATCCGCCAGCGCCTTGAGTTCGCGCGCCACATAATCGCCGCCCACCATGTCGAGTATCACGTCCACACCCCGGCCCTGCGTCGCGCCGCGGACAATCTCCACGAAATCCTCGGTCTTGTAATTGATGGCGCGCTCGGCGCCGAGACGCTCGCAGGCGGCGCATTTTTCCGCGCTGCCGGCGGTGGCGAACACGCGATGACCCAGGGCTTTGGCCATTTGTATCGCGGTAACGCCGATGCCGCTGGAGCCGCCTTGCACCAGCAAGCTCTCGCCGGCTTTGAGCGCGGCGCGGTCAAATACGTTGCTCCATACCGTGAAAAAAGTTTCCGGCAGTGAAGCCGCTTCAAGCAGACTCAAACCGCGTGGGATGGGCAGGCATTGTGCAGCAGGGGCAGCGCAGTATTCGGCGTAACCGCCGCCCGTGACCAGCGCGCAGACCTTATCGCCGATATGCCAGGCGGTTTCTCCGCACCTGACGATTTCGCCGGCGATTTCCAGACCCGGAATATCGGAGGCGCCGGGCGGCGGCGCGTAATGTCCCTGGCGTTGCAACAGGTCGGGACGGTTGACACCCGCCGCCGCGACTTTGATCAGGACTTCATCCGCCGAACATTGCGGAAGCGGGCGGCGCGCGAGCGTGAGCGTTTCCGGTGCGCCGGAAGCGGTGATTTCCACACAGCGCATGCCGGCCGGCAGGTTCGGGTTCATTCCCGTGCGCTACTGCGGGCGCAACACCAGGTCATTGAGATTGCCGGATACGTTGAAGGAATTTTTCAGGAAAGTCGCTTTTGATTTCAATTCGACGCTGGCGTGCCCGGTGATTTGCTTGTCGGGCGCAATATCGGCGTAGCCGAGCGCGGTGAGCGGGCCGGACACCAGCTTCATCTCGCTGAATTTGTAACGGCCGTCGCTAAATTTCAGCTTGCCGGCGAATTCGTCGAACAGGGTCTTGCCGCCGCGGATGCCGTCGCGGTTCGGAGTTTGCAGCGCTCGGATCAAATCCACATTGTTGAGCGAGCCGCGGCTGACGGTAAATGTCCCCTCCACGCGCGGAGATTGGAATATTTTTTCCGGCGCCGGCGATTGCATGGCGAACGATACCCGCGTTCCCAGCCGGCCGCTCATGGAGAAGTTGCGGGCGAACACATTCAGCACTGATCCTACTTCCAGTCCCTTGGCTTCAAAATTTCCGCTCAGATCCCATGCGTCGCTCCATTTCAGACTGGCGGTACCTGCGGCTTTGCCGCCGAATAGAGCGGAGTCGATATCGGTTAATTGCAAGCTGTCCTGAGTCGCGGTGCCTTTGGCGTCGAGATAATCGAACGCCAAATCCGGACCCAAGGGAAGCCGCCACTCCTTGGCATTTATGGCCACCTCGAATTGGCCGCGTTTGGCGCTGATCTGTGCACTGATTTTTCCATCCAGGGTCTTGATCGAGGCGTTTTGCACTGCACCGCCCTGGCTCAGATTGATTTCGCCATTGAGCGGCGCCAGCGGAATGTTCCTTAGCGCCAGCCGCACGTTTTTGAATTTCACCCGCGCCAACTGCAGACCGTTTTTCGCCTTGCTCCAGGCCGCGACACGAGGCAGCGCGTCTTGATCCAGCGTGATGCTTTCCACTTCCACATCGTCGAGCATGCCGCCGCCACCTGTTACCAAACCCAGGCCCGCCACTCGCACGGTTTCGATTTTAATGTCCTTGAGCTTGCCCACGATTACGCCTTCAAGACTGACCTGCGGCGCGGGCAGCAGCGCCACCCGCAATTTGCCGATGGTGACCGGTTCTTGCAAGCTGGCGGAAATAAGTTTTTCAGCCGCCGGAATGTAATTATTAAGCGGCACCACATGCACGATGCCGATGGCGGCGGCGAGCAGTACGACCGCTCCGATAATCACCGGTTTCCAGTTGAATGGCTTGCGTCTGGCTTTGGCGATGGCCTTGGCGCGCGCTTTTTCTTCCTTCTCCGCCTGTTTTCTGGCTTCTTCTTCCGCCTTGGCTTTTTCCTTGACCTCACGTTCGGCTTCTTTGCGGGCGGCTTCTTCGGCCTTGGCATGCTCCTTGGCTTCGCTCTCGCGGCGCCGCGCTTCCTCCAGTTTTTCTTCTTCGCTTTCCTCTTGTTCCAGGAAATCACTCAAAGGTGGAGTCTTGCTCAGCGGCGGCGTATCAGTCAAAGGACCGAAATCGAGATTGGCCTCGGCTTCCTTGCGCGCGCTAGCCTGGATGCTGGCACGGATTTCCCGTTCCGCCTTGGCCCAATCATCTTCTTCCACTTTGGCGTGGACTTCTTTTTCGGTTTTTTTCTCCGTTTCGTCGCGTGCCCGGGCTTCTGCTTCGGCTTTTTCCTGCTCTTCGATTCCAGCCAGCAAGCGCGCGAAATCATCATCTCCGGGCTGGGATGAGGCTTTCACTGCGGCTTCCGCCTTGGCGTGCATTTCAGCTTCTATTTTGGCGTGCGCTTCGGCCTCGATGCGCACCTTCATTTCCGCTTCTGCTTTGCGCCGCGCTTCTTCCTCTTGCTCGGCACGTGCCTCGGCCTCTGCGTCGCGTTTGGTTTTTTCTTCGGTTTCACGCCGCGCTTTCTCTTCAGCCTCCTTGCGTGCTTTTTCCTCGGCTTCCTTGCGCGCCTTGGCTTCTGTTTCCGTTTTGGCGCGCGCTTCGGCCTCTGCGCGGGCTTTGGCTTCGGCTTCGCGGCGTGCTTTCTCTTCAGCTTCCTTGCGTGCCCTGGCTTCTGCTTCTGCTTTGGCGCGCGCTTCGGCTTCGGCTTTTCCAGCTGGGGGTTGGGTAGACGGTTGTTGCCTGGCCTTGGCTTCGTTAAATGCTTCGGGCTTAACCTCGGACACCACCATTCCGCTGAAATCGAGATCGCCCGAGAACATGGTTTGCGGGCCGGTGGAAAAAATCTTGGTGTAGCCGTCGGTCTCGAGCTTTTGCAGGAGTTCCTTGACTTTGGCTTCGGGGAGTTTGCTTTCTTTGTCCAGGATGTTGCCGACGTTGGATTTGCCATCCACCAGCGACAGTATCCGGCTCAGGTCTTTGGGCAACGACTTGTTCTTTACTTCCAGCACGCCCTTGCCGGTCTTGGAATAAACGGTTTTCGAATCCATACGCGCAAATCCACCTTAAAAAGATTAAGCTTACTTTCGACCGCGGACATACCAGGTTGCGGCCCGGGTTTTCGCATATTATATGCAGCTTGCCGGTTCTCCGACAGCAGAAACATGATGCTCCCCAAAACCAAGCCTAAGCCATGTGAATATCGTCAACTTACAAGAGGCTTGATTTTTTCAAGATTTGGCGTAGGTGAGTTTAGAATGCCGGGATGAAAACAAACCGTCCCCTGACTTATCGGCAGCGCGCGGAAGTATTCACCCAACTGGCCGCCTTGGAGCACGCGGGTATTCCCCACCACACGGCTTTGGCAATGCTGGACACGCGGGAAGCTCAAATTAAATCTCGTGCGGCGCTGGCGCGCGGCATGTTTGCTAAAGGATTCGACCTGGCGCTGGCGGGGGAGAAAAGCGCTTTGTTTACCAGGCTGGAAGCGGCCATATTGCGTGCTGCGCTCAGCGCCGGCAGCCCGGTTTTGGTTTACCGCCGCCTGGCGGATTTGTATTCTCAGAAATCAGCGCAGCTTCAGACCCTGAGAGCGCGCATGTTGATGCCGGCTTTTATTGCGCTGCTTTCCGTATTGATCGAGCCTGTGCCGGAATTGATTGCCGGTGCACTCAGCCCGGGGGCTTATTTGCGCCACACGCTCTCGTTGCTTGCGTTGGCGGGTTTGGGAATTTATCTCATACTGCGCGTCCCTTCCTGGCTGGAGCAGGGTTTTCTGCGCAATCTGAAGCCTATCGTGGATCATGTGGCGCTTAAGCTGCCTTTGCTGGGCCAGATCAGGGTACGCAAGAACGTGCGTGATTTCTACGCCAACCTGGGGCTCATGCTGGAAGCCGGGCTGGCCATGCATGATGCCCTTCCCAAGGCTCTAGAAACCGTGGCCAATTTATCGGTGCGCAAAGAATTCACGGCGCTGGA
Source organism: Burkholderiales bacterium (assembly GCA_050741655.1). Lineage (GTDB taxonomy): Bacteria > Pseudomonadota > Gammaproteobacteria > Burkholderiales > JAHFRG01 > JAHFRG01. Next base: position 8,079 of record JBOIFQ010000062.1, read on the forward strand.
GCGGCGGGTGCGATCGGGAGCCAATTTATGCCAGGCGCTGCAAGGTTTTGCTTACGCTGGCACTTCGCGATCGGTTGAATTGATCTGCACGGGAGAAGCAAGCGGGCGCTTGCCGGAAATGCTGCGGCGCTGTTCAGAAAACGAAACGGCGCAACTCGATGCTTTTGACGAGCAGTTTTTCCTGTGGATACCGAGACTGGTGTACGCGCTGATTGCCGCGGGCATGGCGTACAGCCTGCTCACCAGCGGCGCATTCCTGCCGCGCGCCTGAACATGCTTATTCTGGCTCATCGAGGTTTGCATCAATCCCTGCCTGAAAATACGCTGGCGGCTTTCGAAGCCGCGGTAAAGCGCGGTTGCGACGGCATCGAAACCGATGTGCGCCTGAGCCGCGACGGCCTGCCGCTGCTGCTGCATGATCGTGTTCTGAATAAAGAACGGCCGATGACGGAATTGAAGCGTAGCGAGGCGGAAGCCATTCTCGGCCATGCGGTGCCGACTTTGGACGAAGCGCTCGAAACTTTCCCCGCTATTTTATGGAACATCGAAATCAAAACACCGCAGGCGCTGCCGGCGGCGCTGAAAATCCTCAAGCATTTCCAGAAAACGCGGCGCCTGGTGGTGAGTTCGTTTCGCCACGATGTGGTGCTGGGCTGCGCCGAGGTGCTCGATATGGAATGTGCTCTGCTCAGTGCGCAGCGCCCCGTGCAATTGCAGGATTTGATTGGCGCCGTTAAAAATCAACCGAAAATCCGTACCCTGGTCTGGGATTGCAACATACTCGATGAAACCCTGCTACGGGAAGCCGCTGCCGCGGGCTGGCGCTCGTGGGTTTACGGCGCGATCACGCGCGCCGAGCATGAACGCTGCGCCGCGCTGGGTCTCAGCGCGCTGATTACCGACCACCCTCATTACCTGTTGAAGTGAATCATGGCGTTCATCCTGGCATTGGATCAAGGCACCACCAGTTCGCGCGCCATGGTTTTTGATCGCGCCGGTGCAATCCGCGCCGTCGCGCAGAAGGAATTCACACAACATTATCCGCGGCCCGGCTGGGTGGAGCAGGACGCGAATGAAATCTGGGCTACCCAGTTGCAGGTAGCGCAGGAGGTTTTGCAACGAGCACAGCTCGCCGCCAGCGACATCGCCGCCATCGGCATCACCAATCAGCGCGAAACCACTATCGTGTGGGATCGCCAGAGCGGCGCACCGATTTGCCACGCCATCGTCTGGCAGGACCGGCGCACCGCGGATTATTGCGAGCAATTGAAACAGCAAGGACTGGAAGCGCTGATTTCCGCCCGCACCGGGCTGTTGTTGGACCCTTATTTTTCCGCCAGCAAACTGCGCTGGATTCTGGAAAATATTCCGCATGCGCGCAAGCGGGCGCAAGCCGGTGAGCTGGCTTTCGGTACCGTGGACAGCTGGCTGATCTGGAAGCTTTCCGGCGGCAGCGCGCATGTGAGCGACGCCAGTAATGCTTCGCGCACGCTGCTCTATAATATTCATAGCGGCGATTGGGACGACAAGTTGCTGGCGATTTTCGGTGTGCCGCGCGCATTGTTGCCGCGAGTTTGCGCTTCCAGCGCGGTGGTGGCGCAGACGGATTTATTCGGCGCGCGGATTCCAATATCAGGCATCGCCGGCGATCAGCAGGCGGCGCTGTTCGGCCAGGGTTGCGTGGCGCCGGGAATGGTGAAAAATACTTACGGCACCGGCTGTTTCATGCTCATGCACACCGGAGAAAAACCGGTACAGTCACAAAACAAGCTGTTGACCACGGTGGCGTGGCGCAAGCAAAACCACTCCGAATACGCGCTGGAGGGCAGCGTTTTCATCGCCGGCGCGGTGGTGCAATGGCTGCGCGATGGTTTGGGAATCATTAAATCATCGGCAGAAATCGAAACGCTCGCCGCTGGTGTTGCAGACAGCGGCGGCGTGGTTCTGGTGCCGGCTTTCACGGGACTGGGCAGCCCGCATTGGGACGCTTATGCGCGCGGCGCCCTACTCGGGCTCACGCGCGGCTCCGGCGCCGCGCACATCGCGCGCGCCGCGCTGGAGAGCATCGCTTATCAAACCGCGGATGTGCTGAATGCGATGCAGGCCGATGCGCAAATCAAATTATCCGAATTGCGCGTGGATGGCGGCGCCACGCAAAATAATCTGCTGATGCAATTCCAGGCCGATGTGCTGGGCGTGCCAGTGGTGCGGCCGAGGATTTTCGAGACCACCGCGTTGGGCGCCGCGTATCTGGCCGGTCTGGCGGTGGGTTACTGGAAAAATCAGCAGGAGATCGCGGCGCAATGGCAGATGGAGCGCCGCTTCGAACCGCAAATGAGCCGCGATCAGGCGCAATCCCTGCTGGCGAGCTGGCAAAAAGCAGTGGCGCGCGCAAAAAATTGGGCGCAGCCCTGATTTAATTCGAAAGTCACTTCGAAACCAAGCCGCGCCGCCGGTGCCAGTCCAGGATCGCCTCTGCCGGAAATTCGCGAAAATACTTGTCGCGCCTGCGTTTCGGCACTGCCACCCAGCCTGGCTTGAAAGCTAGCAGGATATGCTGGGATTGGGGTGCAACGGGCAGCGGCGTGTCTATGGCGGAAGCGAAAGGGTAGATCCATTTAGCCCAGCGCGGATCATGAATCCACAGCGCGGAGCCGCATTTTTTGCAGAAATGCCGGCGTCCCGGACTGATGGTTTTTCCGCCTTTTTCATCGCGCATACGGGCGCGGTAGACGCTGATATTTTTGCGGCCGCTGACTGCGAGCGTTTTGGTTTCGCCCATGATATTAATGGCATAACCGCCGCCGCCGGCGGTCTTGCGGCAGATCGAGCAATAGCAGCGCAGGTAGGGATAAGGGGTGTGCGTCCCGACCGTGAAACCCACCGCGCCGCAGTGACAAGAGCCTTTGAGCAGCATGATTTCCTCCAATGTGAAATACGCCTTTGCCAAAGCGCGGAATTTGGTAGATATTATATTTTCCGGGAGGAAGGCCGGATTATCCAGTCATGGCGAAAATCGCGGTATTCAATCAAAAAGGCGGGGTGGGCAAGACCACCACCACGCTCAACCTGGCGGCGGCGCTGGCGCGGCAGGGACGTACCCCGCTGGTGATAGATCTCGACCCGCAGGCGCATCTTTCCGCCATCAGCGCGGTGGCGGTGGAATCCAGCCACGACAGCGTTTACAGCTTTTATCACGAAGCGCGCACGCTCACCGCGCTGATCAAGAATCCTGGCGCTGGCTGGCAGATTATTCCCTCGCATGTTGAGCTATCCAAAGTGGATACGCAGTTTGGCAAAGGACCGAGCGCACTCAATCGCCTCAACACCGGCATCGTGCGCGAAAACCTCAACACCGGCAGGCCGATTCTGATTGATTGCTGCCCGATGCTGGGCGTGCTCTCGCTTAACGCGATTTTCGCCGCCGACCGCGTGCTGGTGCCGATTTCGGCCGATTATCTGGCGGTGAAAGGCGTGTATCAGGTGGAAAAAACGCTGAAAGCGCTGGAGCAGGTGCTGAAAAAGCGCATCGAGCGGCGCTACCTGATCACGCGCTTCGATGCGCGGCGCAAAATGTCGTGGGAAATTTACCATCAGGTGCGGGAAAAATTCGGCGCCGAGTTGTGCGAGACGCGCATTTCGGAAAACGTCAGCATCGCGGAAAGCCCGGCCACGAACCAGGATGTATTCAAGCACGCGCCGCAAAGCCGCGGCGCGCAGGAATATCACGCTTTGCTGTGTGAACTGACGGCTTGCGGGTTTGCGAAGTAGTTATTGACGCTTATTCTGACTGGCGATAAGCGTCACCACGTCTTCAAACGCCACCGCCGGTTGTTCTTTTGCCAGAATGGCGTGCGCTTCCAGGATTTCGCAGTGCAGATACATCTGCTTGAGCTTGCGTTCGGCATCCGCCTGGTCGCGGCCATGAATCACAAGGTTATCCACGGTGAGTCCGCCACGGGTGCGGATTCTAAAGCCGAACTTGGTCATTTCTTTCCCTCTGTCATTCTGAGGAGCGAAAGCGACGAAAGAATCTGCCCCCCGTCATTCTGAGGAGCGAAAGCGACGAAAGAATCTGCTTTTGCAAGCTTTGAAACGATTCTAACAGCAGATCGCCTTGCCCGGAATGACACGATTACAGCGCTGCCGCGCCGGCCGCGGCGATTTCCCCATCCTGGTTTGATTGTACGCCCGAAACCCCGATGGCGCCGATGATTTCGCCATCCTTGATGAGCGGCAGTCCGCCTTCCACCAGCACCATGGGCGCGGGCAGGGAAAGAAAAGCGTTGCGTCCTTCGGCGATACGTTCTTCCATCGCTTTGCTCGGACGCTTGAACGAAATCGCGGTATAGGCTTTGCCCAGCGCCACATTCACGCTGCCGAATTGCGTGCCGTCGGCGCGCTGCAGGTAAACCGGATGCCCGCCGTCGTCGAGGATGGCGATCACCACTTTCCATTGGTTGGCGGCGGCCTTAGCTTCGGCCGCTGCCGCGATGCGCTTGGCCATTTCCAGTGTCAATACGGTTTTCTGCATGGCATCTCCTGATTAGCGGGGGTCGGGTTTGAGTTCCTGCCGGTAACGCTTGAAATGCTTCACATAATCATCGGCGTTCCATTTGATGATGCCGATTTCCTCGGTCTTCACCGCGCGCATGATTTTTCCCGGCGAACCCATCACCACCGAATTATCGGGAATCACCTTGCCTTCGGGAATCAGCGCATTGGCGCCGATGATGCAGTTGCTGCCGATCACGGCATTATTGAGAATTACCGCGTTGATGCCGATCAGGCAATTGTCGCCGATGGTGCAGCCGTGCAGCATGACCAGATGGCCGACCGAAACATTCCTACCGATGGTGAGCTTGACACCCGCGTCGGTATGCAGCACCGCGCCGTCCTGGATGTTGGAGTTTTCGCCTATGGTGAGTACGTCATTGTCGCCGCGCACCACCGCGTTGAACCAGATGCTGGAATGATTTTCCATCACCACCGAGCCGATCACGGTGGCGTTAGCGGCGATGAAATGATCCGCGCCGTTGAATTTGACCTTGCGTTCTCCCAGGGAAAATATCATTGTTTTTTTCTCGTGACTGTTTAAATTGATGCGTGCGACATTATAGCGCGGCAGGCCGCCAAAATGGCTAAAATGGCGGCATGAATTTATACACCAGGCTGCAGCAGCGGGCGCACAAGCCGCTGCGCGTAGGTTTAATCGGCGCGGGCAAATTTGGCGCTATGTTCCTGGCGCAGGCGCGGTGCACGCCCGGCATCCAGGTCGCGGCCATCGCGGATCTCTCGCCCGCGCGGGCGCAGGACGCGCTGCGCCGCACCGGCTGGCCGGATGAGCAATGCGCTGCCAGGAGTTTTGCCGAAGCATTCAAGCACGGCACTACGCACCTTACCGATGACGCGCTGAAACTCATCGCTGCGGATGGGTTTGAAATTGTGATAGATGCCACCGGCAATCCCGCTGCGGGCATCCGCCACGTGCTTGCGTGCTGCGAACACAAAAAGCACATCATCATGGTCAATGTCGAAGCCGATGCGCTGGCCGGGCCGCTGCTCGCGCGCCGCGCGGCGCAGGCGGGGATTATTTATTCGCTGGCTTATGGGGATCAGCCGGCGCTGATATGCGAATTGGTGGATTGGGCGTGCACCGCGGGTTTTGAAATCGTGGCGGCGGGCAAGGGCACCCAATATCTGCCTGAATATCACGCTTCCACTCCCGATACCGTTTGGGCTTATTACGGTTTCAGCGAAGAAACGGTCAAGCGCGGCGATTTTAACGCGCAGATGTTCAATTCGTTTCTCGACGGCACCAAATCGGCGATTGAAATGGCGGCGGTGGCGAACGCTAGCGGGCTCTATCCCGCGCCGTGCGGATTGACTTTCCCGCCATGCGGAGTGGACGAATTGCCGCAGGTGCTGCGCCCCAAATCGGCGGGCGGTGTGCTGGAGCATTCCGGCACGGTCGAAGTGGTGTCCAGTCTCAAGCGCGATGGCACGCCCATCGCGCGTGATTTGCGCTGGGGCGTGTATGTGGTTTTTGCGGCGACCAACGACTATGCCGCGCGCTGCTTCAGGGAATACGGATTGAAAACAGATGATTCGGGAAATTATGCGGCGATGTACAAGCCTTATCACCTCATCGGTCTGGAATTGGCAATCAGCGTGGCTTCGGTGGGCTTACGCGGTGAGCCCACCGGCGCGCCGAATGATTTTCGTGGTGATGTGGTGGCGGTGGCCAAGCGCGATTTAAAGGCTGGCGAGATACTCGACGGCGAGGGCGGCTATACCGTTTACGGCAAGCTCTTGCCCGCGCGCGATTCGCTCGCGCTTTCCGGTTTGCCGATCGGCCTCGTGCATGGCGTGAAACTCAAGAAATCAATTCAAGCGGGCGTAACGCTGAGTTGGAATGATGTGGTGATTGATGAAAAGAATTTTGCGGTGCAGTTCAGGCGCGAGATGGAGAAATTATTCAGAGAAGAGTGGAATCTGCAGAAGGCTGCGGCAATTACAAAATGTTGAGTGAATAATTGATGCCGGACTGACGGTGCCAGCCCAAAATCAATCGTGAATTCGTCTCTGACCCTTGGTGTTACTCTTGGTGTTACTGCAGATTTTTCATGGGTGCTAGACAGTTTCGACTTCGACGACTTCGCTTGAGGAAGTGGGGTTGGGAATTCTCTGGCCTTTTTCCCTGAGGCCTTCGAGATGGAACTCGATGGCTTCGCGAACAAGCATCAAAACCTCTTCCTTTGTTTCTGCCGCCGCGATACAACCAGGAAGATCGGGAACGTAAGCACCAAAGGATTTGGGCCCTTTTTCGACTACAACCAGGTAGCGCATAACAACCTCCTACTTCTTCAAACCTGCTTGTTTCAAGGCGCTGCTCAGAGTCCCGGGTGGCACATCAATGCTCGGCTTTCCGGAGACTGTTACCGTCCCCGGCTTTGTCCGGTGATGGAACTGCCGGTGGCTGCCTTTCATGCGAACTTGAAACCATCCATCAGTCTCAAGCAGGACAATTAGCGCCTTAACTTTCATTTTACTACGCTCCAGCCACTGTGGATATAAAGCCCAGTCGTGTTATCGGACTGGGATAAAGCGACATTACTTCGCCAGCAAAGCCATGAGCTTCTGGTCTTGCAACATTCTTTGCAGAACGTCGGACAGGGCTTTGTTGATCAGTGCTTCGTTTTTTTCCTGGTCGGGTTTGATCAGCACTCTTTCGGTATTTTTAATCTCGTATAAATTCTGGTAAGTAATGTCGCCATTCTTCGCGGTGACGTCGAACGCGGCGAGAATATTGATGCCGTTGATCCAGGAGCCGGTGGGAACAGTGTATTCAAGATTGCGGATTTCGACTTTCAGCGCGCGTGAGCCGCTGTCCGCCGTGGTGATGTCGAAGCTGTTTTTCCTCAGTGCATCGTAAGTTTTCTGTTCGACGAGCTTGGCGAGATTCTGGTTACTGATGATTGCGGAATCCTTGTCGGAGCGGGTGGTGCGGTAGCCCAGCGCCGGGTCGGTGCGCGCGTCGCTTACTCTTAACGCCACCACCTTGCCCAGGCCGGCCGCGGATTCAGCAACCGTGACATTGGGGTTGAGCGTGATCTGCTGTGGTGTGAATGTGGTGCAGCCGGCTAAAAATGACAGCAGCAAAACAAGAAACAAGAATTTATTCATGATTATCCTTTCAAGATGAAGTATTCAGGATGACCCTATTTTACGCGAGATGGTTCCCGCTTGCGTTAACCCCACACTCTCACCCTAACCTCCTCCGAAGCCCTCATCCAATCCTTCTCCCAGAGGGAGAAGGGTCTTTATGTTCTCTCTCCCTCCGGGAGAGAGATAGAGTGAGGGATCCCGGGAGAGGGATGGGGTGTACCGCCGCAACCCGGAGGGACGGGGCTTTCCGGGCGGTCTGCTTTGTCGCTCGGCTTGCCAAGGGGGCTGGCCATTGGCTGCGCCGCGCTTCGCGCATCCCATCCCGGAAAGCCGCCGTCGCAACCGCGTGGGATTTAATCAGAAGTTCCCTAATCGCGCTAAAAGTTTTTCATTATATCCGTAATCTGTAAACGCGCAGAGACATGGCCAATGAAATACAGCTCATCCAGGCGCTTATGCACTGGTGCTGGCCCTTATATAAAAAGGATTACGGCAAAATGTCGGCCAGCAAGTGCATCGCTTCGTTTAATCCCGCTTTTTTCCTCCTCGCAGCCCGGCAATGCGGCAACAAGTTGGTTTAATTTGGTATTTTTATTTATTCGCACGTCATTTCAAAGTTTGAACCCGGCGTGACACGGGCGTGATATTCGCCGCCCATACTGCCTTCCACCAGCAGCATAAATTATTTGCAACGCGAAGGAGGCAATCATGGACAGACGGCAAATGATCCAGCAGATCCTGGAATTTTCCACCGCCGCGGCGCGCGAACAACCGGTGCCGCTATGGGCGGCGCGGCATTTGCGCAAGGGCATCATGGGGCTCAACCAACTTTCCAACCGCAGCCTCGAGCGCGAGCTGCAGATGCTGGGTCTGGTGCAATTCGACGGCGAGGATGAATTCGACTACGCGCCGGAACATGAAGCCGAACTCATGGCGCAGTTTTCCAGCATGATCGACGCGCCGCGCGCGGCGAGTTTCGAATAAAGACCCTCATGAACGAACTTTACGCGATCCTGATGTCCTGGGCGGTCACGCTGTCCGGCTACGGCGTGCCGGCAAGCCAGCCCGAAGTGGTGATGGTGCCGCACAGCTATCTGGTGCAGCAGGCCTGCAACGGGCGCGAATGCAAGGTGATGGGCTGGTTCCCCACCGGGCATTCGATTTATCTCGATCGCCGGCTTAAACCCGAGCACAACATTTACGCCAGTTCCATCGTGGTGCACGAGATGGTGCACTATCTGCAATACCAATCCGCCAGGTACAAACTGCCTTATTCCTGCGAAGACGTGATCGAAATGGAGCGCGAAGCCTACCGCATCCAGAGCGAATTCCTGGTGCGCTACGGCGTGTATCAGCCGGTGGGCGTGAGCATGCACCATGCGGGCTGCGAGACCCTGGCGCACAGCGAATAACCTGTGATAAAACTTTTAACTTGCCGCCATCCCGCGTTGAAGTTGCGCCGGCAAAGTGTTAACTGAACGCTAATACACGTTCGTGGATGTTGCGGCGCATTCGCAACCGCCGCACAGTTAATCAACTTTTTGGAGGTAGCAAACATGAGTAAATCAGTACGAATGGCGGCCTTGGCCGCGGCAATGGTGTCTTCACTGGCGCTGGTTTCCCCGGTACGGGCGGATCAGCCGAACGATATCGAGCATTTGTGGGGCGCCAGCGGCTATTCCCAACCGGGCAAAGCCATGCGCACCATGAAGATGATGAAAATGATAGATGCCAACAGCGACCACAAAGTCACCAAGGCCGAGTTCATGAAGTATTACGAAATGGTGTTCGACAAGATGGATGCCAAACATCTGGGCGAAATCGGCGTCAACGAATGGCTGGGCCATTAAACGCATGCATCAGCGGCGGAGCACCGCTTCGCCGCGTTTTTTCATCACCGGAGGCAGGCATGGGTCAGTTGATCGAACTTGAAAACTACCGCCGGCACAAAACGGCGCCAACCCCAACGTGGACGGTATGGTCTTGCGGCCACTGCGGCGGCAAACTGTGGACGGTGTGCGTGGATGCGCAGGTACGCTGCGCGCTTTGCAGTATGCGCGCCGCCAACCTCAAGGCCGGCACCATCGAGAACCAACTCTTCGACCAAGACCTGGCCTGATCCGGTGGCACTGGTTCAGGCGCCTTAATCTACGTCCCGTCGCGGGACGTTTTTCCTTCCTGCATATTTTCGGCTCCGCATATTTTCGCGGCGCTGCGCATCCGGTTTTTTTTGCAGCCCGCCTCCGGAACTTTTAACTTGCCGTGATCCGGCGTTGAAGTTCGCCGGCCATACTGCTCACTGATCGCGGCATAGCGGTCATTCGTCATCAACTTCAGAAAGGACACATCATGAAACAGTCAGATGTTTTGATTCGCTCGGCATTCGCCGGGCTGCTCGCGGCGGGCGTGGCTTTGGCCACCAGCCAAGCGTGGGCGGCCAAGGGTGAAACCGAGAAATGCGCGGGAGTGATCAAGGCCGGCAAGAACGATTGCGCCACCAGCAAGAACCAATGCCACAGCCATGTCACCACCGATGCGGATCCGGAAGCCTGGATCGAACTGCCGAAAGGCACTTGCGAAAAGATTGTCGGCGCGCGCGTGACCACCGCCGCCAACACCAATCCCAAGAAGTAAGCGGTCATGGGGTAGCGGGCGGCGGCCGTTTGCCGGAAGCGAAATCGTGACTGGAACACGGCCGCCCCCGTTTTTTTGAACAAGGAGATCAGCATGCGGATTTCAAGAATTTTTACAATTGTATTTTTTTGCGCGAGCGCGGCGGCGGCGCAAACCATGGAGAAAAAAGTCCTGACGCTGGGCGGCGCGAAACAAGTGATTGCCGCCGCCGTGGCGGAAGCCAAAAAACTCAATGCACCGGGCGGAGTGATTGCCGTGGTGGACGACGGCGGTAATCTGATGGCGCTGGAGCGGCTCGACCAGACCTTTGCCGCGGGCGCCAACATTTCCATCGGCAAAGCACGCACCGCGGTGCTGTTCAAAAAACCCACCAAGGTATTCGAGGACAGCGTCAACAAAGGCCGCACCAGCATGGTGACGGTGGCCGGAGACATCCAGGG
>JBOIFQ010000063.1:0-2255 GCA_050741655.1 Burkholderiales bacterium
CTCATACCATGTAATCCGGGCTGCGCCCGCTCCCATGTTTGTCGATTCCCACTGCCACAGCAATTTTCCCGGTCTTGCCGACAAGGTTCCGGAAATCCTGAACAGGATGCAGGCAAACCGGGTAAGCCATGCCTTGTGCGTGAGCGTCAATTTCCCCGAATTTCCTCAAGTGCGGGCGCTGGCCGAGCAATACCCTAATATTTATGCTTCGGTGGGTGTACATCCGGATTATGAGGAAGAGGGGGAGGTGACAGTAGAGGAATTGCTCACGCTTGCCGATCATCCCAAGGTTATCTCCATCGGCGAGACCGGGCTGGATTATTTTCGTTTAAAGGGCGATCTGGAATGGCAAAGGCGGCGCTTTCGCCATCATATCCGGGCCGCGCGGCGATGCGGCAAACCGCTCATCATCCATACCCGTGAAGCGGCAGACGATACCATCCGCATCATGCAGGAAGAAGGCGCCGGTGAAATTGGCGGGGTCATGCACTGTTTTACCGGGAGCTGGGAAGTCGCGCAAGCCGCCATGGCGATCAACTTTTATATTTCCTTTTCCGGCATCGTGACTTTCAAGAATGCCAAAGCGTTGCGAGATGTCGCGGTCAAAGTACCGCTGGAACGCATGCTGATTGAAACTGATTCACCGTTTCTGGCGCCAGTGCCATATCGAGGTAAAACCAATCAGCCTGCTTATGTGCTGCATGTGGCAGAGGAAATTGCCAGGTTAAGGAACATTCAGACCGATGAAGTAGGCCGGGCGACTAGCGAAAATTTCTTCAAACTGTTCAACCCCGACACCCATTGAACGAAATAAAAAAACAAAACCATTAACTTCGCATAATGGTTATTATGTTAAATTAAAGTATATTCGCACGAACATCGCAAAAGACATTGTATGAGATGGGTAATTAGTCTACTCCACACTTTTTACTTCTGGCTAGAGAGTATCCACTTTTTCCTGAAGGAACTGAATTACCGCCACTTCATCGCGCCGTAATGCGGCGGTAGGCCGGTCACCCCGCCCGCGTTGTACGGGTAGAGAGTCGGGCACCGTGAACCCCATGTGGTAGGCCGTCAACAGCGCGGGATGCACATAGTATTTGCGGCACACGCTGCGGGTGTTACCGAGGCGTTCCGCTACAGCGTCAAGCGCCCGCAGGATATTGCGGTCAGCTTCACGCCGGCTGGACGCCGGACCTAAGGTCCGCAGCTCTACGGCAGCTTTCATGGTACCGCCCCAGGTACGGAAATCCTTGGCTGTAATGTCGCGTCCGGTGATTTCACGCAGATAAGCATTGACGTCGTCCGACGCAACAGCTTGGCGCTTGCCGAACGCATCGAGATACTGGAACAATTCCTGTCCAGGCAAATCCTGGCAGCGCTGGATGATGCGGGCGAGCCTGAGATCGCTTACCGCCAGCGACTGCTCAACCCCGCTTTTGCCGCGGAAACTGAATTCCAGCTTTGCGCCTTTGACTCGCACATGCCGCTGGCGTAAGGTCGTCAATCCGTAAGAGCGATTTTCGCGCGCGTATTCATCGTTGCCGACGCGGATCAGGGTCTTGTCCAACAGCCGCACCACGGTGGCGAGAAGCTGGGCACGGCTTAAATCGGCCTTGCGCAAATCGCGCTCCACGCGCTCGCGCAGCGCCGGCAGAACTTCACTGAATTCGAGCATGCGGCGGAATTTCGAGCGGTCGCGTGCCGCGCGGTACGAGGGGTGATAACGATATTGTTTACGGCCGCGGGCATCGCGTGCCGTGGCCTGGATATGGCCGTGCGGATCGGGGCAAATCCATACCTCGGTCCACGCGGGCGGTATCGCCAGCGCGTTGAGCCGTTTTCTGGTGCCCGGGTTTACGATGCGCGCGCCGTTCGCGGTGTAATAACTCCAGCCTTTGCCGCAACGGCGCCGGCTGATGCCGGCGAAACCATCCGTGACATAGTGGAGTCCTGCGTGAGCGGCGGCCGTTTGATGTTCTTGGGTTTGCATTGAAGTGACCGCCTCCCCTTTCCGACGGTTCGCCGATGGCTCAACTAAAAGGTATAGCCTGATTGCAAGGTGATGGTGCCGGAGCCTCAATCATATTGTCGCTGTAACAACATGATTTTATTATATGAGTATTGCATCCAACATGCCATACACCCCCATAGATACCCCCAATTACACTTTTTTAATCTGCCCAGCCATTGACGCTTTTTTCTGGCCTGCTCTCCGGACAGTCCTTGGGAGAACGGTTATAACAAAAGCTTCA
>JBOIFQ010000064.1:0-3093 GCA_050741655.1 Burkholderiales bacterium
AGGCTGATCTCACCCAGGGTTTTGCCTGCCGCCGCCGCGCCTGAAATTATGACGACCGATTTCAGCCGCGGTTGCAGTTTCTCGCTACTTTCGTCCTCATCGCCCACGCCGCGGAAAATTCCGCGGAACAAGTTATAACGTTGTTCGCGCGTTGCGCGTATGCGCTTCACCACCCGATTCAGCGGCACGCCCACCAGTATCAGCGCGTGCGAAGCGAGCATCAATGATCCCTCCATGATTTCCGCCACCACTTCGGTAGCACCCGCCTGTTTGAGCCGATCCAGATCCGCATCATCGAGTGTACGTACCAAAACCGGCAACTCGGGGCGCGTCTCCTGCACATGGCTTAAAATTTTCAGCGCCAGCGGCACATTGGATTCCGCCACCACCAGCGCTTTCGCCCGCATCAACCCCGCCGCCACCAGCACTTCGCGCCGCCCGGCATCGCCATACACCACATTGTCGCCTGCCGCCGCGGCTTCCTTCACCCGCTGCGGATCGAGATCGAGCGCGACAAACGGAATATTTTCCTGCTCCAGAAAACGCGCGAGGTTCTGCCCGCTGCGGCCGTAGCCGCAGATAATCACGTGCTGCTGCGCCGCCAGGGTCTGCACCGCGATCTGGTGCAGCTGCATGGCGCGGAGCATCCATTCCGCACCGGAAAAATGCAAAGCCAGATGTTCCGCTCTTTCTATAATGAAAGGCGCGGCCAGCATCGACAGCAGCATCGCCGCCAGCACCACTTGTAAAATTTCACCGCCCAGAAGTTGCAAGCCGCCCGCCTGCCACAACAGCACGAAACCGAATTCGCCGGCTTGCGCCAAACACAGCGCCGTGCGCAGCGCGATGCCCGGCGCGCTGCCGAACAGCCGGCTCAAACCCGCGATCAGCAAGATTTTAAAAAGCACCAACGCCACCAGCAAAGCGCCCACTGCCACCCAGTTTTCCAAAACACTGCGCACATCCAGCAGCATGCCGACGGTGACGAAGAATAAACCCAATAGCACATCGCGGAAGGGTTTGATGTCGTCTTCCACCTGGTAGCGGTATTCGGTTTCCGAAATCAGCATGCCGGCGAGAAACGCGCCCAGCGCCAGCGACAGCCCGGCGAGCTCGGTGAGATAAGCCAGCCCCAGCGTAATCAGCAGCACGTTAAGCACGAACAGTTCGGAGGATTTTTGTTTCGCCACCAGATGAAACCAGGCGCGCATCAAGCGCTGTCCGAAGAACAGCAGCACGGCCAGCACCGCGGCGGCTTTAAGCGCGGCGGCAACGAGCGAGGAAGCCATGCCGCTGCCTTGCGCCAGCGCCGGCACGATAATGAGCAGCGGCACCACAGCGAGATCCTGAAACAGCAGCACGCCGATGACCTTGCGGCCATGCTCGCTGCTAAGTTCCAGGCGTTCGGCCAGCATCTTGCTCACAATCGCGGTGGATGACATGGCGAGCGCGCCGCCCAGCGCGAGTCCCGCGCGCCATTCCAGCCCCAGCGCTATCCCCGCCAGCAACACCAGCAGCAAGGTGAGAGTTACTTGCGCGGCTCCCAGTCCGAATACCGTGCGGCGCATGGTGATGAGCTTGGACAGACTGAATTCCAAACCGATGCTGAACATCAGGAACACCACGCCAAATTCAGCCAGATGGCGCGTGCCTTCATCTTCATGTATCCAGCCCAGCGCATGCGGGCCGATGATAATGCCCACTAGCAGATAGCCCAGCAGCGGCGGCAGCTTTAAAACGCGAAACAGCACCACCACCAGCACCGCGGCGGCAAGCAAAATCAAAACCAGTTGAAGCGTGGTATGCATGGTGGATTTTCGATCCGGATTGCAGCAATCATGCCGCAATGCGGATGAAATGCAAAGACGGGTTCGCTGCCAGGCCCTGCACTGCACGCTGCATAAGTCCAATGCTATACTTCGCGCGATGAGCATTAACAAGAAACTCGCCCGGCCCGCACCCTCCCCGGCACTGGCGCTGGCGCGTCAGGTACTGGAAATCGAAGCGCGCGGCATCAGCGCGCTGATGGATAAGCTGGATGAACAATTCACGCGCGCGGTGGAGTTGATCCTGCATTGCAAAGGCCGCGTGGTGGTAAGCGGCATCGGCAAATCCGGCCATATCGCGCGCAAGATCGCTTCCACCCTGGCGAGCACCGGCACACCGGCGTTTTTCGTGCACCCGGCCGAAGCCAGCCACGGTGATCTGGGCATGATCACGCGCGACGACGTGCTGATCGCGCTTTCCAATTCCGGCGAAAGCACGGAGTTGCTCACGATTGTGCCTGCGCTCAAGCGCCAGGGCGCGAAGCTGATTTCCATTACCGGTAACGCGAAATCCACGCTGGCGGCGCAAGCCGATGTACATCTCGACGCCGCGGTGGCGGAAGAAGCCTGCCCGCTGGGACTGGCGCCCACCGCCAGCACCACCGCCGCGCTCGCGCTGGGTGATGCGCTGGCGGTGGCGCTGCTCGATGCGCGCGGTTTCGGCGCCGAGGATTTCGCGCGTTCGCATCCGGGCGGCACGCTGGGCCGGAAACTCCTGACTCATGTGCGCGACGTGATGCGCACCGGTACTGCCCTGCCGTCGGTATCCGAAAACGCAAGCTTCGCCGAAGCGGTTCTGGAAATATCGAAAAAAGGCATGGGCATGACCGCGGTGCTGAATGCCAAACAGCAAGTGACGGGTGTTTTCACCGACGGCGATCTGCGCCGCGCGTTGGATAAAATCTCCGACTTGCGCAATGCCAAAATCATGCAAGTCATGACGCCCAAACCGCGCACCATAAGCGCCGAGCGCCTGGCGGTGGAAGCGGTGGAAATGATGGAGCAGCATAAAATCAATCAACTGCTGGTGGTGGACGGCGAGCGGCGCCTGATCGGCGCGCTCAATATGCACGATCTGTTCCGTGCCAAGGTTATCTAGGCCGCGTCTTATTTCATGCAGGATGTTTTCGAAAAAGCCAGGCTCATCCGTCTCGCCCTGTTCGACGTGGACGGAGTGCTGACAGATGGCAGCCTTTATCTCTCCGACAGCGGCGAGGAATATAAAGCGTTCAATACCCTTGACGGCCACGGCATGCGCATGTTGAAA
>JBOIFQ010000065.1:0-2100 GCA_050741655.1 Burkholderiales bacterium
CGGTGACTTCGCTGTCCACGCCCAATGTGCGCTTTATCGAAGTAGTGGAAGAAGGGTTTTCCGGCGGCAACGTGATTCCCGCCGGTTTCAAGGCCACGCCGGAAGATCTGGAAACGGTGCGCAAGAACGTGCTCAAATCGGGGCGCGTGGGACGGTTGGTATCGAATGATTTCAAGGGCGCGCTGGTCAGCGCCGAGTTGCTGGAAATCGACCCGCAAACCGGCGCCAAACTCGATTACCAGATGGTAGCGCAGCGCCTGGAGGAAATACGCGCTAAATACCAGACCGCTGAAGTGAGTATGCAGATTATCGGTTTTGCCAAGGCGGTGGGCGACATCGCCGACGGCGCGCGCGGCGTGATTGCTTTCTTCGGCGCCGCATTTCTGATTACCGCGGCGCTGCTTTACTGGTATTCCGGTGCGCTGAAATTGACCCTGCTGGCTTTGGCCTGCGCCCTGGTGCCGGTGGTGTGGCTGCTGGGCTTGCTGCCGCTGCTGGGTTACGGCATTGACCCACTGTCCATCCTGGTGCCGTTTCTGATTTTTTCCATCGGTGTCTCGCATGCGGTGCAGATGACCCATGCCTGGAAACTGGAAACGCAGCATGGAGCGGACGGGCTCAGCGCCGCGCGCAATGCGTTTTTGAAACTGTTCACGCCGGGCGCGATGGCGCTGCTGGCAAACGCGCTTGGGTTTCTGGTGATTCTGCACATCAAGATAGACATCGTGCGCGAGCTGGCGATCACCGCCAGCCTGGGCGTGGCCTTGATGATCGTCACCAACAAGATGTTTCTGACCGTCTTGCTGTCCTACATGCACCCGGGCACGCAGGATGCGCGCAAAGCCGGCGACAAGGAGGAAAGCGGCGATTGGCTGTGGAACAGACTGACCTGGTTTGCGCGCCCGCGCGGCGCCTTGACTGGATTGCTGGTGGCGGCGCTGCTGCTGGGCGCCGGCGTATGGAAATCACGTGATCTCAAGACCGGCGATTTGGGCAAGGGCATTCCCGAACTGCGCGATGATTCGCGCTACAACCGCGATACCGCCGTCATCGTGGACAGTTTTTCCATCGGCGTGGATGTGCTGTCGGTGATTGTCCAGAGCGTCGCGGGCGCCTGCACCAATTATGAAATCATGGACACGCTCGACCGCTTCGAAGTTTATTTGCGCAATGTGGATGGCGTGCAGTCGGTGCTGGGTCTGCCGGGACAGGCCAAAATCGTCAATGCCGGCTGGAACGAAGGCAACATCAAATGGCGCGCGCTGTCGCGCAGCCCCGAAGTCCTGTCGCAATCGGTGACGCCGATAGACACCGGCAGCGGTTTGCTCAATACCGACTGCAGCGCGATGCAGATCCTGATTTTCACGCGCGATCATCAGGGCGCGACCATCGCGCACATCGTCAAGGCCGCCAAGCAATTCAGCGCGGAAAACTCCAACGGCAAGCTCGGGTTTCTGCTCGCCAGCGGCAATGTCGGCGTGATGGCCGCCACCAACGAAGCGGTGGATGCGGCGGAAAAAACCATGCTGGTTTCGCTGTTCGTGGCGATCGCGCTGCTGTGTTTTCTGGAATTCCGCTCCTGGCGCGCGGTGCTGTGCATCATCCTGCCGCTGGCGCTGGTGTCGTTGTTGTGCAACGCGCTGATGGCGCTGCTTGGCATCGGACTCAAGGTTTCCACCTTGCCGGTGATTGCGCTGGGTGTGGGAGTGGGCGTGGATTACGGAATTTATCTCTACGAACGCATCCGGCATCACATGCAGGAGCGCGGGCAGGATTTGCCGCAGGCGTTTTACGAGGCATTGAAACAGCGCGGCACGGCGGCGGTGTTTACCGCGGTGACCATGAGTTTGGGCGTGGGCACCTGGGTGTTCTCCGCGCTCAAGTTTCAGTCCGACATGGGGCTGCTGCTGGCTTTCATGTTCCTGGTCAATATGCTGGGGGCGGTGCTGCTGCTGCCGGCGCTGGCTGTGTTTCTCATCAAGCGCCAAACTTCTTAGCTACATATTCGGATAATTCGGTCCACCGCCGCCTTCCGGCACCACCCAGTTGATGTTCTGTTGTGGATCCTTGATATCGCAAGTCTTGCAGTGCACGCAGTTC
>JBOIFQ010000066.1:0-2374 GCA_050741655.1 Burkholderiales bacterium
TTTACGGGTTTACGCGTGTCCAGTATCACCGCCGCCGCGTACACCGGCCCCGCCAGCGGTCCGCGCCCCGCTTCATCCACTCCGCAAATCAGCCGCGCGCTCAATTTTCAGTCCCTGGCTTGCAAGATAGGGTGATACGGCTTCCGCGATGCGCTGCGCGGTATTTTGTTTCAGCTTGAGATGGAGCGCATGGAATTTACTGCGCAGGCGTTCGGTCACGGTTTGATCCGAGAGCAGATTAATCAGGGCCTGCGACAGATTTTCAGGCGTGGCGTCTTCCTGCAGAATCTCGGGAACGATGAATTCCCCCGCCAGGATATTGGGCAACCCAGCATAAGGCAAGGTGTAGTTGCTTCTGACATAGCGGAAACTCAGATTATTGGCCTTGTAGGTAATCACCATCGGGCATTTCAGCAGCAGCGCTTCCAGCGTGGCGGTGCCGGACGCCACCAGTGCGCAATCCGCGGCGGTGAGCGCGTTGTGCGCATGGCCGAACAAAATCGTGAGCGGCAAATCCTGTGCGTTGACACTATACAGCGTGTTTTCGAATTGCTCGCGCGTTTCGCGGCTCAACAGCGGCACCAGGAAATGCACGCCGGGCAGCGCCTGAGCGATCAGCCGCGCGGTAGCGATAAAAGTCTCGGCCATGTATTGCAATTCATTTTGCCTGCTGCCAGGGAGCAACGCCACCACCTTGATGTCCGCAGACAGACGCATCTGCTCACGCGCCGCAGCGCGGTCGGGTTTTTCGGGCAGCAGCGCCGCCAGCGGATGGCCGACATAAGTGACGGGAATTCCCGCTTTTTCATACAGCGGTGCTTCGAACGGCAGCAAAGTCAGCATATGCGATACCGCGCGCTTGATTTCGTGTATGCGTTCGCCGCGCCAGGCCCAAATCGAAGGGCTGACATAATGCAGGGTGGGAATACCGCGCGCTTTAAGCGCGTGCTCCAGCCCCAGATTGAAATCCGGCGAATCGATGCCGATGAACAAATGCGGACGCGCTTGCAGCAGATGCTGGCGCAGCTTGCGCCGCATCCACAGGATTTGCGGCAGCCGACGCAGCACTTCGACATAGCCGTGCACGGCAAGCTTCTCCTGCGCGAACAGCGATGGCATTCCGGCGGCCTGCATTTTCGGCCCGCCGATGCCGCTGAAGCGCGCTTGCGGCAGGATGGATTTCAGCACGCCGATGAGATGCGCGCCCAACTGATCGCCGGAGGCTTCGGTGGCGCAGAGGGCGATGACCGGCGGATTTGACGGCATGAACGCTAGCGGATGATGCCGCGCTGAGCTTGCTGCAGGAATTCGGCCAAAAGAATCAACTCTGGACATTGCGCCGCGTGTTTTGCGATGTCGCGGGTAGCGTCTTCCAGACTCAATCCCGATTTGTACAGCGTTTTGTAGGCGCTCTTGACGCGCGCGATGGTGTCTTCGCTGAAGCCGCGGCGCTTCAAGCCTTCCGAGTTGATGCCGTGCGGCTTGGCGGTATTGCCCGCGGCCATCACGAACGGCGGCACATCCTGGCGCACGATGCTGCCCGCGCCCAGCATGCTGTGCGCGCCGATATGGCAGAACTGGTGGATGCCGACGAAACCGCCCAGCACGGCGTAATCGCCGATATGGATATGCCCGGCAAGATGCACGTTGTTGGCGAAAATAGTATGGCTGCCGATCTGGCAATCATGCGCCAGATGCACATAAGCCATGATCCAGTTGTCATCGCCCAGACGTGTGGTGCCCACATCCTGCACCGTGCCGCGGTTGAAAGTGCAGAACTCGCGGATGGTGTTGCCGTTGCCGATTTCGAGCCGGGTTTCTTCCCCGCCGTATTTCTTGTCCTGCGGATCTTCACCCAGGGACACGAACTGGAAGATGCGGTTGTTGACGCCGATGCGCGTCGGGCCTTTGATTACCGCGTGCGGGCCGACGCGGCAGCCGGGCCCGATTTCAACCTGGTCGCCGATGAGGGTATAAGGCCCGACCTCGATATCCGCAGCCAGCCTGGCGCCGGGATGAATGATTGCGCTGGGATGAATCATTACATGTCGCGCACGGCGCAGATCAGTTCGGCTTCACAGACAATCTCGTCACCAACCTTGGCGTGAGCAGAAAATTTCCAGAACCCCTTGATGTGGCGTAGCAGCTCGGCGTGCAGCAGCACCTGGTCGCCAGCAGACACCGGTTTCTTGAAGCGCGCATTATCGATGCCGACGAAGTAATACACCGACTTGTGATCCACTTTGAAACCTTCGCTTTTGAAGGACAGGATGGCGGAAGCCTGCGCCAGCGCTTCCAGTATCAGTACCCCCGGCATGATCGGCTGGTGCGGGAAATGCCCGGTGAAAAACGGCTCGTTGATGGTGACGTTTTT
>JBOIFQ010000067.1:0-2793 GCA_050741655.1 Burkholderiales bacterium
ATGCTGGCGAAGCTCGAGGGTGCCGAGCGCAAGGTTTGGGTGAAAATTGCCGGATATTCTCCCGCTTATGCCATTGCCGATGAAGATCTGGCGCGCGAAGACTGAGGAAAAAACCGCTGCCGTGCACTTTTTGCGTTTTGAGCTGGCGCCGCAAACGGTGCAAGCACTCAAAAATGGCGCTACACTTGCTGTTGGAATAGACCATCCGGCTTACACGTTTGTTTTGCAAAGCGTGGACCCTGCCGTGCGCGCTTCGCTGCTTAAGGATTTGCAAGTGTCTTAGGAGGTAATTAAGTTTGGCACGCCAGCGCAGCCAAACCTCGCTCCCATGTTGAAAAACCACGTAAAACAATGGCTGGAACAACGCATCGCGGCACTCGGCTTGCCATTGAGTCTGTGTCTTCTCGACCAGCAGTGGGTTAATCCTCTTCCCTCGGCCAAAGTCACGATTGCGCTGCGCACCCCGCGCGCGCTCCTGTCCTTGGCCAATCCAACATTCGGCAAGCTGGCCAAAGCTTATGTGGAGCAGGACTTGGATTTTGGCGGGAATTTGCGCGACATTCTGGAAATCTGCGCCAGGTTGTGCGGGACCGATGTGGAAATCGGAATGCAAAAAATCAGTCACAACTGGAAATGGTGGCGCCACACTCGCCGCGCCGACCGTGAAGCCATCAGCCGCCACTACGATGTGTCCAACGATTTTTATGCGCTGTGGCTGGATCGCCAGCGCGTCTATTCCTGCGCTTATTTTAAAGCGCCCGAAGATACTCTGGATCAGGCGCAGGAGCAGAAACTCGATTTGATCTGCCGCAAGCTCAACTTGCAGCAAAATGAGCGGTTTCTCGACATCGGCTGCGGCTGGGGCGGTTTGATTCTGCGCGCCGCGCAACACTATGGCGTCAACGCCACCGGCATTACATTAAGCCGCAATCAGCATGAATACGTCGAACAAAAAATAAGAGACCTCGGTTTGCAGCAACGCTGCCGTGTGCTGCTGTGCGATTACCGCGATCTCGATGAGGGCGAACCCTACGACAAGATTGCCAGCGTCGGCATGTTCGAGCATGTGGGGAAAAGAAATTTCGCGCTTTATTTCGGCAAGATTTACCGGCTGCTCAAACCCGGTGGATTAGTCATGAATCATAGCATCACCCAGACTTCACCCGAGGGCGGCGAACTGGGAAGCGATGCCGGACAGTTTATCGAGGAATATGTTTTTCCCGGCGGGGAATTGCAACATGTGTCGGTGGTGCTGGAAGCGATGGCGCGGCAAAAGCTCGAATGCCGGGACGCGGAGAACCTGCGCGCGCATTACGCTAAAACCCTGTGGCATTGGGTCGAGCGTCTGGAAGCGAACCGGGATGCGGCGCGCGAAATTGCGGGGGAAAAAACTTACCGCATCTGGCGCATTTACATGGCGGGCTCGGCCACTGCGTTTGAGCGCGGCTGGCTTTCCATTTATCAGCTGGTCGCGGGCCGGCCGCTGGCCGACGGCACTCTTAGTTATCCCTTGACGCGCGAATTTGTCTACCGCGCGTGAGTTGCCCGCGGGTATTAATATAATATGTTGATCATATTAAATATTTTATAGTAATACCAAATTGTCGCGGTGGATAAGCTCGGGTTCATCTACGTAACCCAATACCGATTCAATCTCGCTGCTGGCGAGACGCAGGATGCGGCGTGTTTCACTGGAATTGTAGTTCACCAAGCCACGCGCGATTTCTTGCCCTTGCGGGTCCAAGCAAGTAACCGCTTCCCCGCGTTCAAAATCTCCGCTTAAATCATTCACGCCGATCGGCAACAAGCTTTTGCCGCCGGAACATAATGCTTTTGCCGCACCGGCGTCGAGCATGAGTTTGCCGCGTACTTGCAGATGATCGGCAAGCCACTGCTTGCGTGCGGCGAGCGTCAGCGCTTCGGCAAACAACAAAGTCCCCAGCGCTTCACCTTGCGCCAGACGCAGCAATACATTTGTTTCACGCCCCGAGGCAATCACGGTATGCGCGCCGCTGCGCGCGGCGCGTTTTGCCGCCAGCAGCTTGCTCAGCATGCCGCCGCTGCCGATGTGCGTGCCGCTGCCGCCCGCCATTTTTTCCAGCGCCGCGTCGCCGGCGCGCGCCTCGGTGACCAGCGTGGCTTGCGGATGCTGGCGCGGATCGGCGCTGAACAAGCCGGCCTGATCGGTAAGAATAATGAGCGCATCGGCTTCAATCAGATTGGTGACCAGCGCGCCCAGCGTGTCGTTGTCACCGAAACGGATTTCGTCAGTCACCACCGTGTCGTTTTCATTGATGATGGGAATCACGTTGAGCGCCAGCAGCGCGCGCAGCGTGGAGCGGGCGTTGAGATAGCGTTTGCGATCGGACAGATCCTCATGCGTCAACAGAATCTGCGCGCTGTGCAGCCCGAATTCGCGGAAGCAGCTTTCATACGCCTGAATTAATCCCATCTGGCCCACTGCGGCGGCGGCTTGCAGTTCGTGCATGCTGTGCGGGCGTTTTTGCCAACCCAGCCGCTGCATGCCTTCGGCGATCGCGCCGGAGGAAACCAGCACCACGTCCTTGCCGCGTTTCTTGAGCGCGGCAATCTGCTCGGCCCAGCGCGCCAGCGCGGCGTGATCCAACCCCGCGCCTTGATTAGTGACGAGGCTGCTGCCGACCTTGACCACCAGCCGGTTCGCTTTTTTCAGGGTTTCACGCATGTTCATTTTCCGCCGCGCGGTTCTGCTCCAGATATTCCATGATGGCGAAGGTAAGCTCCTTGCAGCCCGTGCCGGTGAGCGCGGAAATA
>JBOIFQ010000068.1:0-3217 GCA_050741655.1 Burkholderiales bacterium
GGCTGGAAATCGCCGGCTGCGGCATGGTGCATCCCAACGTGCTCAGGAATGTGGGCATAGACAGTGAAAAATACACCGGCTTCGCCTTCGGCATGGGATTGGAACGTTTGACCATGCTGCGCTACGGCGTGCAGGATTTGCGCTTGTTCTTCGAGAATGATTTGAGATTTTTAAAACAATTCAATTAACCGCCGATGAACGCCGATGCACGCCGAGAAATAAAAACAATTGAGTTCATCTGTTTTTATCAGGGCTTATCTGCGTTTACTGTTTTTCAAGAATGATTTGAGATTTTTGAAGCTATTCAAATTGGAACCACCAATAAACACTAATGTACGCCGAGAAATAAAAATGGTTGAGTTAATCTGCGTTTATCGGCGTTTATCTGCGGTTAATGGTTTATGAAATTTTCCGAAAACTGGCTGCGTACTTACGTGAATCCTGCGCTCGACAGCGCAGCGCTGGCGCACGCGCTCACCATGGCGGGGCTGGAAGTGGAGGAACTGGCGGCGCAGGCCGACGACAAGATATTCACCTTGAAGCTTACTCCCAATCGCGCCGATTGCCTGAGCGTGATGGGTGTGGCGCGCGAAGTGGCGGCGATTACCGCATCCACTCTGAAAATACCGCCCATCCATGCTGTGCCGGCGCAGATCAATGACAGCCTGCCGGTGAAAGTGGCGGAACCGCAAGCCTGCCCGCGTTATTGCGGCAGAGTGGTGCGTGGAGTGAATGCGCGAGCGGCCACTCCGGCGTGGGTGATGCAGCGGCTCGAACGCAGCGGCATAAGAAGCCTGAGCGCTATCGTGGATATCACCAATTATGTGATGCTGGAGTTGGGCCAACCCCTGCATGCGTTTGATCTGGCAAAACTCAGGGGCGGCATCCAGGTGCGCCAAGCGCGCGCAGGCGAAGAACTGCTGTTGCTGAACGAAAAGAAGCTCGCGTTGACGCCGGATTTGCTGGTGATCGCGGATGAGGAAAAATCCCTGGCGCTGGCCGGCATTATGGGCGGAGCGGAGAGCGCGGTAGGCGATAACACTCAAAATGTATTCCTGGAAAGCGCATTCTTCAGCCCCGAGGCGATTGCGGGAAAATCGCGCGCCCTGGGTTTCGCCACCGATTCTTCGCACCGCTTCGAGCGCGGCGTGGATTTCGCCGCCACGCGCGCAGCCCTGGAGCGGGCGACGCAGTTGATGCTCGAAATTTGCGGCGGTCAGGCCGGACCGGTGAGCGAGGCCGCGAGCGCTTTGCCCAAGCGCGAGCCGGTAAAGCTGCGCGTGGCGCGCGCGCGTAAAGTGCTGGGCATCCCGCTCGACGCGGTTACGGTGAGCGCTTTGTTGCGCCGGCTGCAATTCAGTTTTGCCGAAGAGCGCGATGTGTTTCATGTGACGCCGCACAGCTATCGTTTCGATCTTGCCATCGAGGAAGATTTGATTGAAGAACTGGCGCGAATTCACGGTTATGAGCAGATTCCGGCGCGCTTGCCCCAATCACATTGGCGCATGCTGCCCATGAGCGAAACCCGGCGCAGTGAAACGCAATTGCGCCGGCAACTCTGCGCGCGCGATTACCAGGAAGTCATTACCTATAGCTTCGTGGACGCGCAATGGGAAGCTGATTTTTGCGCCAACCACAGCCCGGTCAGGCTCATCAATCCGATTGCAAGCCAGATGGGAGTCATGCGCTCGAGCCTGATCGCCAGTCTGGTGGAGTGTTTGCGCTTTAATTTGAACCGCAAGCAGGAACGTGTGCGCCTGTTTGAAATCAGCCGCTGTTTCGGCAAAGACCAGTCCGGTTATGTGCAGCCGGAAAAACTGGCCGGGCTGTGTTATGGCGCGTACCTGTCAGAACAATGGGGCGAACTCGGACACAAGGGGCGCAAGGTGGATTTTTTTGACGTCAAAGCCGATCTTGAAACCTTGCTCTGGCCGCGAACTGCACGTTTTGTTGCAGCCCAGCATCCGGCTCTGCACCCTGGTCGGGCGGCGCAAGTCTGGATAGGGGAGAGGGCGGCGGGCTGGCTGGGGGAGTTGCACCCGCAATGGCTGCATAAATACGAACTGCCGCAAGCGGCCGTAGTGTTTGAACTGGAATTAGAAGCTTTGCTGCAACGTGATCTGCCGCAAGCGCGGGAGGTCTCGAAATTTCCTCCGGTGCGGCGCGACATCGCGGTGGTGGTGGACGCCCGAATCAGTGCTCAAAGCATGCTGGAGCGGCTCAAAGCCAGGCAGCCACAGGCCGTGACCGAGATTGCGCTGTTTGATCTTTATCAGGGCGAAGGCATTGATTCTGGTAAAAAAAGTCTTGCATTTCGTGTATTATTACAAGATACTCAAAAGACAATGACCGATGCCGAGGTCGAGGCGGCGGTCACACAACTAAAGCAGCTTCTGCAACAAGAATTCCAAGCCAAGTTACGTATTTAGGGGGTAGCATGACGTTGACCAAAGCCGAACTCGCTGACTTGCTGTTTGAAAAAGTCGGGCTCAACAAGCGGGAAGCCAAGGACATGGTGGAATCGTTTTTCGAAGGGGTGCGCGTGGCGCTGGAGAACGGCGATAGCGTCAAGCTTTCCGGCTTCGGCAATTTCCAGTTGCGCAACAAACCGCAGCGTCCGGGACGCAATCCCAAGACCGGGGAGGAAATCCCCATCACCGCGCGCCGCGTGGTCACTTTCCACGCCAGCCAAAAACTGAAAGTGCTGGTGGAGAAGAATTACCGTGGAAGCAAATCGTAAGGAGCCGTTGCCGCCCATCCCCGCCAAACGCTACTTCACCATAGGCGAAGTGAGCGAATTATGCGGGGTCAAGCCGCATGTGCTGCGTTACTGGGAACAGGAATTCACGCAACTGAAGCCGGTCAAGCGCCGCGGCAACCGGCGCTATTACCAGCACCATGAGGTATTGCTGATCCGTCGCATCCGCGAACTGCTGTACGAGCAGGGCTTCACCATCAGCGGTGCGCGTCATCGTCTCGATGAAAATGCGCGGGTGGCCGCGGAAAAACCCGCGACGCATTCCGCCGTCCAACCCAAAATCGATTTCTCGCTCTTGCGTCGCGAAATAAAAAGCGTTCTCGAAATCCTGCAAGTCTGATTGCGCCGTTTTGTGCTTCCGGTTCTGGTATAATTTTCGCCTGTCGGCTTGATGCAAAACGTCACGAGCTGATAACGGGGCGTAGCGCAGCCTGGTAGCGTACCTGCATGGGGTGCAGG
>JBOIFQ010000069.1:0-1831 GCA_050741655.1 Burkholderiales bacterium
GTGCGAGGCGACCAGGCCTTCTTCGATCACCACGCGCACGATGGCATTGCTGGAAAATTCCGCCGCGCTGCTGCCGCGCCATTGGCCGAGCAAGATGCGCGCTTGCTCCAGATCATTGGCATGCAGCGCCTTGTGGATCAGAGTAAAAGTGTGGCTGAACTGGCGGAAACCCATGGTGAGATAGAGCAGCGCGATATTCCACAGCCAGCCGAGCAGCGGATGAATGCGCTGCAGAAAATAATAGATCGCGCCCGCGGCGATGAGCGGCGGCAGCAGCGCCAACACCCAGGCAATTATGCCGTGCTGGCTGGCGCCGGCGTTGAAATGACGCTGCAGGAAATTGACGTAGCGCACCAGCCAGGCGTGGATAGGGTTATGCGCGCCGAGCGGCCGGAATTGCTCGAGGCCGAGCGCGGCTATGAGCGCAAGCCAGCTCATTTCAGCCGCGCGGATAGCGGATGGCGGTGACTTCCAGTTCGAGATTGCCGGCCGGGCGTTTCCACACTACATTATCCCCCACCCGCGTGCCGATCATGACATGCGCGAGCGGCGACACCCAGCTGATGCGGCCGTGAGCGGCGTCCGCTTCGTCTTCGCCGACGATGGCGAATTCGTGCTTTTTCCCGTTTTCATCCAGCAGGCTCACCTGCGCGCCGAAATGCACTTCATCGGCGGGCTGCATGGCCGGGTCCACCACGATGGCGCGTTCCAGCCGCGCCTGCACATAGCGCAGATCGCGCTCTGCTTGACGCAATTGCTGGGAAGCGAGCGGGTCGTCGCCGGCGGCGGTGAAGGCCGCGCGCTGTTTCAGCAAATCCTGCGCGCGCGCCTGCAGCATGACATATCCCTTGGATGTCATGTAGTTGGGGTGCGGGCTTTGCGGACGTTCCACCAGCTCATCCAGAGCGGGTTTGTCATCCTGTTCCTTGACGAAGGCTCGGCTCATGGCAATACCTTGCACAAATTATTAATTCAGGAAAATCAGGCGCGCGCGGACGCGCCGGAGTTGGGGGTGGCTGAGGTTGCTGCGATTCGAAGCGTTATGCTCATTTGCTATTGGACGGCTTGACGCGCCATTTGTTTCCACTATAGTTTAGGGTTTCAATATACCGCAAAGCACATGAAAAATAAACCACAAACCGTCTCGCAGCAATTTCATTCCAATATGGTGGCCATCATCAGCTTGCTGGTGGCGCTGACCGGCTTGGGCTATAACACCTGGCGCGAGCATGTGATCGAGGAAAACCGCAGCGTGCGCATCGCCTCGTTCGAGGTGCTGAAAAATCTGGGCGAGTTGGAAATCATCGTGTATTACGCGCATTACCAAAAAGACCAGCAACTCGGCAATCCCATCACCGGCTGGGGCAAGGTGCTGATGGTCAAGGAATTGTCGCGCGTGCTGCCTGATCCCGTGGCGCGCAACGCGGAAGCGCTGTCCGCCACTTGGGCAAAAGAGTTTGCAAAAATAGATGGCGACGAGCAAAGCGTGGAGCGCATCACGCAATCCATCGATGCCACGCGCCATGCAGTGCTGAAAATCCTGGGCGATTTGAAATAGCGCTTAAGTTTCGGCGCTCACCACCTGTCCCAGGAATTTGTGGATTTCGTCCTTGCGCATCATCGCGTCCTGGTAACCCAGGTCTATCAGCTCGCGGCAAAACGGTTTCTCGAACAACAGATAGCTCAACAAATTGGCGCCGCGCCGCCGCGTCACGCCCACACCGCGCAGCAAAAAACGGATGGTGCGCGGCAAAGCTTGCATGTGCTTCTGCGCGATGCTTTCGAGGGACTGGCTGGGCGAAATCACCAGCACCTCCACATGGTGCAGTTT
>JBOIFQ010000070.1:0-8831 GCA_050741655.1 Burkholderiales bacterium
GGCAACGCGCTGTCGTGGGCGACCTCGGGCGCCGCCGGTTTCAAGGGCTCGCGCAAGTCCACGCCGTTCGCCGCGCAGATCGCGGCCGAGCAGGCCGGCCGCGCCGCGCAGGAATGCGGCGTGAAGAATCTCGAAGTGCGCATCAAGGGCCCCGGCCCGGGACGCGAATCCGCCGTGCGCGCGCTCAACGCCATCGGCCTCAAGATCACCAGCATCTCCGACGTGACTCCGGTGCCGCACAACGGCTGCCGTCCGCCGAAGAAGCGCCGCATCTAATTCAGGAAAAGATCATGGCCCGAAACCTCGATGCAAAATGCCGCCAGTGCCGCCGCGAAGGCGAGAAACTGTTTTTGAAAGGCGAGAAATGCTTCACCGACAAGTGCTCGATCGAGCGCCGAAGCTACGCCCCCGGCCAGCACGGCCAGAAAAATGCGCGCCTGTCCGGTTACGCCGTGCAATTGCGCGAGAAGCAGAAGCTGCGCCGCATTTATGGCCTGCTCGAGCGCCAGTTCCACAATACTTATCAGGAAGCCGAGCGCCGCAAGGGCATCACCGGCGAGACGCTGCTGCAATTGCTGGAATCGCGCCTCGATACCGTCGCCTACCGCATGGGCTTCGGCGCGTCGCGCACCGAAGCACGCCAGATCGTGCGCCACAACGGCATTCGGGTGAACGGCAAGCGCGTCAATATTCCGTCCTACCAGTTGCGTCCCGGCGACGTGGTCGAGATCGCGGAAAAATCGCGCGCGCAACTGCGCATCAAAGGCGCGCTGGAAGCGGCCGAGGCGCGCAATTTTCCGGAATGGCTGGAGGTGGACGTGAAGAATTTCAAGGGCACATTCAAGGCCGTGCCGTTACGCACGGAATTGCCGGCGACCATCAACGAAAGCCTGGTGGTCGAATTGTATTCGAAGTAATCCGCAAGTCATCAAGAGGGTTTAGCCATGCAAAGCAGCGCTTTTCTCAAGCCGCGTATCATAGACGTGCAGACCGTTTCACCGTTGCATGCCAAGGTCACCATGGAGCCGTTCGAGCGCGGTTACGGACACACCCTGGGCAACGCCCTGCGCCGCATCCTGCTGTCCTCGATGCCGGGCTACGCGCCGACCGAAGTCACCATCAACAACGTGCTGCACGAATACTCCACGCTGGACGGCGTGCAGGAAGACGTGGTGGACATTCTGCTCAACCTCAAGGGCATCGTGCTGAAACTGCATAATCGCCGCGAGGCGATGCTGACGCTGAAAAAACACGGCGAAGGCGTGGTCACCGCCGGCGACATCGATGGCGGGCACGACGTCGAAATCGTCAACAAGGATCACGTGATCGCGCACCTGTCGTCCGGCGGCAAGCTCGACATGCAGGTCAAGGTGGAAATGGGGCGCGGCTACGTGCCGGGCACGGTGCGCCTGGTGCCGGAAGAAAAACGCAAGATCGGCAACATCGTGCTGGACGCCTCGTTCAGTCCGGTGCGCCGCGTCAGCTATGCGGTGGAATCCGCGCGCGTCGAACAGCGCACCGACCTCGACAAGCTGATCATCGACATCGAAACCAACGGCGCGATCGATCCCGAGGAAGCGATCCGCTACGCCGCGCGCATCCTGGTGGATCAGCTCTCGGTGTTCGCCGACCTCAAGGGAACCACGTTCGAGATCGAGCAGCCGAAAGCGCCGCAGGTGGATCCGCTGCTGCTGCGCCCGGTGGACGATCTGGAACTCACCGTGCGTTCCGCCAATTGCCTCAAGGCGGAAAACATTTATTACATCGGCGATCTGATTCAGCGCGGCGAAACCGAACTCCTGAAAACGCCGAACCTGGGGCGCAAGTCGCTCAACGAAATCAAGGAAGTCCTGGCGGCGCGCGGACTGTCGCTCGGCATGAAGCTGGAAAACTGGCCTCCCGCCGGGTTGGAAAACAAAGGGTAAATCATGCGCCACCGTCAAGGACTGAGAAAACTCAACCGCACCTCCAGCCATCGCCTGGCGATGCTGCGCAACATGACCAATTCGCTGCTGCGCTTCGAGACCATCAAGACCACGCTGCCCAAGGCCAAGGAATTGCGCCGCGTGGCCGAGCCACTGATCACGCTGGGCAAGAAACCCACGCTCGCCAACCGCCGTTTGGCTTACAACCGGCTGCGTGATCGCGAAGTGGTGGCGAAGCTGTTCGACGAACTGGGTCCGCGCTACGCCAAGCGCAACGGCGGTTATCTGCGCATCCTCAAATCCGGTTTCCGCGTCGGCGACAGCGCACCGATGGCGCTGGTGCAGTTATTGGATCAACCGGAAAATAAAGCAGAGCCCAAGGCGGCGGATAAAACCTAAACTGTTGATTTTGTTTATAGAAAAGCCGAGGCGTCGTCTCGGCTTTTTATTTGTATGTCATTTTTAATTTATTGTCATTCCGAATGCAACCAGGAATCCGCCACTCGCCGTCATTCCGAGGGTAACGAGGAATCTGTTTTTATCTATTCTTTTATTTGCCGGCGGCAAATGGTTTAAAATCTCCGCATGATTATTCTCTTCACCGATTTTGGTCACGCCGATCTTTACGTGGGGCAAGTGAAGAACATGCTACATCAGCACGCGCCGGGTGTGCCGCAGATTGATTTGCTGCATGACGTGCCGGTGTTCAACGTCAAGGCCAGCGCGCATCTGCTGGCGGCATTGACGCCGCAGTTTCAGCCGGGAAGCGTGTTTTTCGCGGTGGTGGATCCCGGCGTGGGCAGCGCGCGCGACGCCGTGGTGGTGGTGGCCGACGGTAAATGGTTCATCGGTCCCGACAATGGGCTGCTTTCGGTCATCGCGGCGCGTGCGGACAAGCCCAAATTCTGGCGCATCAAATGGCGGCCGCGCAATCTCTCGCATACTTTCCATGGCCGTGATTTGTTCGCGCCGGTAACGGCGCTGGTTGCAAAGGGCGAGTTTCCGCACGACAAGGTCGAGGAAATCGCCGCGCTGCAAGTCCAGCTCGGTGCACAGGATCTGGATGAAATTATTTACCTGGATCATTACGGCAACGCCATGACCGGTTTGCGCGCCAAATCCCTCACGTTTAATAGACAGCTATTGGTGCATGGCGGCCGCCTGCGGCGCGCTTCGATATTCGCGGAAGTCCCGGCTGGGACGCCGTTCTGGTATGAGAACTGCGTGGGTCTCGCGGAAATCGCCATCAGATCCGGCAATGCGACGCAGGAACTCGATTTGAAAATCGGAGACAAAATAGAAATCGTGGCGTGATGTGATGATTTGCCGGTGGCAGACCGGTCATCGCGAGCCTAAATAGCCGTCTTTGCGAGCCGAAGGCGAAGCAATCTCATTGTCATCGCGAACAACGCGAAGCGATCTCGCATTTCAAAAACAGATTGCCACGGCGGCTGCGCAGCCTCGCAATGACATCAGGGGTCTTTGCATTGAGTAAACTGTAAACAGCAGAATGACCCAACCCACCCTCTGGACCATCGGCCACGGCACGCGCAGCGGCGACGAACTGGTGCGGATGCTGACTGAAGCGGGTGTCGAGTGCCTGATGGATGTGCGCAGCTATCCCGGCTCGCGCCGCAACCCGCAGTTCTCCCGTGAGCCGCTGGCAACCTTGCTTACCAATCACGGCATCGAATATCAATGGCAAGGCGAAGGTCTGGGCGGATTCCGCAGGCCGAAATCAAATTCAAAAAATATTGCGCTCAGAAGCGAAGGCTTCCGCGGCTACGCCGATTACATGCAATCGGCGCAATTCAAGCAAGCGATCGAGGATTTAATCCAGCAAGCGCAACAAACCAGAATCGCCTGCATGTGCGCGGAACGGCTGCCGTGGCAATGCCACCGCAATTTAATTTCCGATTATCTGGTGACGCAAGGCATAGCCATCATGCACTTGGTCGCGCCGGGGCAAACCCGGCAACACGCACTCAATCCCGTCGCGAGATTTTCCGGGGGCGAATTGATTTACGATAGGACCACGCAAATGCAGCTCAAGGTTTGAATTTCGCAATCGTCCGCGCGAAGAAACGGGCGGGTATTGACTGATTCAAGGCGTATAGCCATAATATATACATCTTGTTTTGGAGTACTACCATGCAATCACAAAAAATTCTGCGTTGGGGGAATAGCCTGGCGTTACGTCTGCCCATGCCGTTCGCACGCAGCGCACAGCTGGCCGAAGGCTCCAGCGTCAAGTTGAGTCTTGCCAAAGGACGAATCATCGTCGAGCCTCTGCCGGAGGCCGGTTTGAATCTCAAAAAGCTGGTAAATCAAATCACGGCGGATAACCTGCACCGCGAAACCGACACCGGGCAAGCGAAGGGTTTTGAGGCATGGTGAAACGCGCCGCACGCTACCAGCCTGACCGCGGTGATTTAATCTGGCTGGATTTCAATCCCCAAGCGGGACACGAGCAGGCGGGCCGGCGTCCTGCTCTCGTCGTTTCTCCTTTTGCTTACAATTCAAAAACCGGGTTGGCGCTGTGCTGCCCAATCACCAGCCATATCAAAGGCTATCCGTTCGAGGTTTTGATCCCGGAAGGATTGAAGATTTCCGGCGCCGTACTCTCCGACCACGTCAAGAATCTGGACTGGAAAGCGCGACGCACGGAATTTATCGCGCGCTTGCCACAACGCGAGTTGGAGCAGGTTGTTATTCGAGTCACGCTGCTGTTGAAAGGCAAATAACCGGCGCGCAAAAACTGCGGTAAAATCAACCCGCCAGGCGTAATTAGGACAAAGGCATTCCCGGGCAATGCCTCAATCAGTAATACAAATCAGGACGAGGGAATTTTGGCGCCAGAACCAGAACAACAAGCGCGGCAAAACATTGATGCACTACTCACTGCCGCCGGCTGGGCGGTGCAGGATTACACACGCTATGATCCGAATGCATCACGCGGCATTGCGTTGCGCGAAGTCCCTCTCAAGGAAGGCCAATGCGACTATCTTCTGCTGGTGGATCGCAGCGCAGTGGGAATCATCGAAGCCAAGCGCGAAGGCACGAAATTGTCAGGCGTGGCGGAACAATCCAGGTTCTACGCCGGACAATTGCCGCCTTTCCTGCAAGCGAAAGCCAGCACGCATTTTTTTTACGAATCCACCGGCGTCGAAACTTATTTCCGCAATACGCGCGACCCGGACGCGCGTTCGCGGCAAGTCTTTGCTTTCCATAAACCCGAAACCCTGGCTGAGTGGCTGACGGAATCCGAAACTTTGCACGCACGCCTTAAAAAGCTGCCGCCGCTCATCACCAGCGGAATGCGCGAGTGCCAGATCGAAGCCGTCACCAAGCTGGAACAATCGCTGGCTGCGGACAAACCCCGCGCGCTGATTCAGATGGCGACCGGCGCGGGCAAGACCTACACCGCTTGTGCTTTCACCTATCGTCTCGTCAAACACGCCAACGCCAGGCGCGTGTTGTTCCTGGTGGATCGCGCCAACCTCGGCCGCCAGACCGTAGCCGAGTTCCAGCAATACGTGGTACCGGACGGCAACCGCAAGTTCACCGAGTTGTACAACGTTCAGCATTTGATATCGAACCATCTCGATCCGGTGTGCCGTGTCACTGTCGCCACCATTCAGCGCGTATACTCCATGCTGCGTGGAGAAGAATTGGAAGAAGACCTCGACGAAATTTCCGGTTTCGAGATCGCCGCCGCGGATGGCCGCCCGAAAGACGTTGAATACAATAAAGACATTGCCATCGAGGACTATGACTTCATCGTCACCGACGAATGTCACCGCTCCATCTACAATCTCTGGCGCCAGGTGCTCGAATACTTCGACGCTCATCTCATCGGCCTCACCGCCACGCCGAGCAAGCAGACCATCGGCTTCTTCAACCAGAACCTGGTGGTGGAATACGGCCACGAGCGCGCCGTGGCGGATAGCGTCAACGTCGGCTACGACGTTTACCGCATCAAGACGGAAGTCACGGAGAAAGGCGCCAAGGTCGAAGCCGGCAACTTCGTGGATCGCCGCAGCCGGGAAACGCGCGATAGGCGCTGGGAACGCCTGGATGAAGACTTGGAATATGAAGCACGGGAGTTGGATCGCTCCGTCGTCGTCCCCTCGCAAATCCGCACCGTGCTCACGGCTTTCAAGGATGCATTGCCAGAGCTTTTCCCCGGCCGCATCCTGCTGCCCAAGACGCTCATCTTCACCAAGGACGACAGCCATGCGGAAGACGTCGTCCATATTTGCCGCGAAGTCTTCGGCAAGGGCAACGACTTCTGCAAGAAAATTACCTACAAGACTTACAACACGGAAACCAAACGTTACGAAAAATCCGAAACCCTGATTCAGGAATTCCGCACCTCGCCGCAAATGCGCATCGCCGTCACCGTGGACATGATCGCTACCGGCACCGACATCAAGCCGCTGGAATGCCTCATCTTCCTGCGCGACGTGAAGAGCCGTGTTTACTTCGAGCAGATGAAAGGCCGCGGCACGCGCGTGCTCTCGCCCACCGACCTGCAAGCCGTGAGCGGCGCCGAGGCGCGCGCCAAGACTCACTTCGTCATTGTGGACGCTGTCGGCGTGTGTGAAAGCGACAAGACCGACTCGCGCCCGCTGGAGCGCAAACCCAATATCGCATTCGACAAGCGCATGCTCGGCGTCGCTTTCGGCAAGCGCGACGAAGATGCGCTCACCAGCCTTGCCGGGCGCCTTGCGCGCCTGGAGCGCGAACTGAAACCCGAGCAGCGCAAGCAGATCGCCGAACTCACCGGCGGCATGGGTTTGAATCAGCTTTCCAACCAATTGCTCGATGCCATAGACCCCGACAAAATCGCCGGCCACGCCACTTGTCATCCTCAGCAAAATAATTCCGTTCGTCCTAAGCCCTTCGACTCCGCTCAGGACAGGCTTGTCGAAGGACAAACGCCTACCAAGGAAGAACTTAAAGCCGCCCGCGAATCCCTCGCCGCCAAAGCCTGCGCGCCTTTCGACAATCCCGTATTGCGCGAAACGCTCGCCCGTCTCAAGACCCAATCCGAGCAGACCATAGATACCGTCACGCGCGACCAGGTAACCGAACAAGGCTACAGCGCCGAAGCGCGCGAAAAAGCGATGAGCCTCACGCGCGATTTCCGCGCCTACATCGAACAGCACAAAGCCGAAATCGAAGCGCTGCAAATTCTCTACAGCCGCCCGTACAAAAAACGCATTTCCGAGGAAGCGCTCAAGGAACTCGAAGCAAAACTAAAACAAGCACCCGCGCATTGGACGCCGGATATGCTTTGGCATGCTTATCAGCAGACGCAGCCGAACAAAGTCAAAGGCCAAATCAAAAGATTCACCGACCTCATTTCCATCGTGCGTTTCGCCTGGGAACAAGAACCCATCTTGCGACCTTTCGAAGAACACGTCCGCGCTCGTTTCACGCAATGGGTGGAAACGAAGAAGAAAGAGAGAATCACCTTCAATGCGGATCAAATTGCCTGGCTGGAAAAGATGCGCGACTACATCATCGCCAGCGGTAGCGTGGATCGCGAACACCTCGAAGCCGATCACGTCCTCGGCCCCATGCATCGCGTCTTCGGCGAAAAACTTTGGCCGCTGATGGATGAACTCAATCTCGCGTTGGCGGCATGAAGCGAAAACATATTCCCTCTCCATCAAAAAAATATTCCCCTCCCTCGCTTGCGGGGGAGGGCAAGGGTGGGGGCGCTTCTGAGGGAGCAGAGACTGCACCGCGCGAAATCCGCGAAAACTCCGTTCGCCCTGAGCGTAGTCGAAGGGAGCAAAGTCGGAGGAAGCCTCAAGAACGAAATCTCAGCGTGCGCGAAGCGCCGGCATCTTACCTCGTCGAACAACAACAACCCCGTCATTCCGCGAAGCTTGTCTCCGCGAAGGCGGGGAGCGGGAATCCAGCGCGGCAACTATGGCAGACGCACCATCTGCGTGAAGTGGTGCGAACTGCCAGTGGGGGCACACCCAAGCGAGATCGCTCGCAATTCTTTGGTGGCCC
Source organism: Burkholderiales bacterium (assembly GCA_050741655.1). Taxonomy (GTDB): domain Bacteria; phylum Pseudomonadota; class Gammaproteobacteria; order Burkholderiales; family JAHFRG01; genus JAHFRG01. The sequence goes on from JBOIFQ010000070.1 coordinate 7,956, forward strand.
AATTCCTTGGGTAAAGTCCGGTGAACTACGTGACGGCGTAGTTCACGAGGCTGAAGAAAGCATTACGCAGCTGGGTCTGGATTCTTCCAGCGCAAAGATTTTTCCGAAGGGTACACTTTGTATAGCGCTATATGGTGCAACCGTAGGGCGCCTCGGGATTCTCAACATTGAGGCGGCGACCAATCAAGCGGTGTGTGGAATCTTTCCCTCTTCGAAGCTTGATACCAAATATCTCTTCCACTTTCTCTTCTCTCGGCGTGAAGCACTGATTCGCGAAGCGAAGGGCGGTGCACAGCCAAATATCAGTCAAGAGATTATTCGTGAGTTGCGTGTTCCGGTCCCGCTACTCGAAGAGCAACGCCGTATCGTCGCCGAACTCGAAACCCAACTCACCCGCCTCGAAGCCGGCGTCATTGCCCTTAAGCGCGTACAAGCCAACCTCAAGCGCTACCGCGCCAGCGTTCTCAAAGCCGCCTGCGAAGGCCGCCTCGTCCCCACCGAAGCCGAACTCGCCCGACGCGACGGTCGTGCCTTCGAATCTGGAAATGACCTACTAATTCGATTAGAAAGGCAAAGTCCAGGAATTCAGTCAACAAAACGAAAACCCCCTAAAACTGTGGACGAATCTGTCTTGCCCGGTCTTCCAGCTGGCTGGAGGTGGGCACGCATGGATATTGTTTGCCACAAAGTACAAGACGGAACGCACTTCTCGCCAAAAGAGCAGGCAGATACAGGAGCTTTCAGATATATCACGGCAAAGAATATCAAGGTTTGGGGTCTTGACCTTACGAATGTCACATACCTAACTGAGGAAGTGCACCGAGAGATATTTGCCCGCTGCAACCCGGAGAAATAGGACGTTCTTCTCATTAAGGA
>JBOIFQ010000071.1:0-3896 GCA_050741655.1 Burkholderiales bacterium
GCGTAAATATCGCCGGCCCAGGGAAACAGGCACAGAAACACCAGCACCACCGCCAGTATCGAGCGCAGCAAGCGGTCGCGTAGTTCAATCAGGTGCGAAATAAAAGTATCGGCGGAAGTGGCCATGATGGGTGCGAAACTGCAGGGTTAATTTGCGCTAAGGCCGCTTGGGGGCGGAGTCCGCCGCTTCCAGATCCGCGGCAACAGCTTTGGCCTGGGATTGCGCCGCCTGCACTTCCTGGGTGACCGATTGCTCGATGTTACGCGCGCTTTCCTGAACGCTGGATTGAAGTTTTTTCAAATCGTCCATCCGCACTTCGCGGTCAATATCGGCTTTCACTTCTGCCACGTAGCGCTGCAGGCGGCCGAACAGATGCCCCAGCGTGCGCGCCACCTTGGGCAGGCGCTCGGGACCGATGACGATGAGCGCGACCAGCGCGATCATCATGATTTCGGAAAAACCGACGTCAAACATTTAAGAGTGAATGAGTGAATGAGTGAACAAGTGAACGAGTGTAAGCAGGGTTTACCCCTTACTCCTCATTACTCACTCCTTACCCCTCACGCCTTATTCTGCGTCTTGTCGGTGACTTCGCCTTCGATGGTTTTGCCAGCCGCAGGCGCGTTCTTGTCTTCCTCGCCCGCTCCGCGCACACCCTCCTTGAAGCCTTTCACCGCGCCGCCCAGATCGCTGCCGATATTTCTGAGCTTCTTGGTGCCGAAAATCAGCAGCACGATAAACAATACGATCAGCCAATGCCAAACGCTAAATGAGCCCATGATTGACTCCTCAAATTTTCAAGATGGTTTGGGACGAATCAACATCAGCGGCAGCACATCCGGCCCGCCGATAATGTGGACATGCAAATGCAACACGTCCTGCCGCGCCACTTTCCCGGTGTTGATGATGGTGCGGAAACCGTCCTGGCAGCCCTGTTCGCGGGCTAGCTTGGGCGCCAGCACCATGATCTTGCCCAGTACGTCGCGGAAGCTTTCATCCACCTGCCCCAGCGAATCCACGTGCCGCTTGGGTATCAGCATGAAATGCACCGGCGCCACCGGTTTGATGTCGTGGAAAGCAAACACTTCGTCATCTTCATAGACTTTTTTGCTGGGGATTTCTCCGCGCGCGATTTTGCAAAATATGCAGTTGTCCATTTACTCTCCGTTCAGCGTTTTTTGCGCGCCGCTTTCTCGCTTATTCCTGAAACACCCTCGCGCCGCTCCAGTTCCTGCAGCACGTCATCCGGTTTGAGACCGTAATATGCCAGCATCACCAGGCAGTGGAACCAAAGATCGGCGGTTTCCCTCACGATTTGCAGTTTATCACCGTCTTTCGCCGCCAGCAGGGTCTCGGCCGCTTCTTCGCCGACTTTTTTTAATATGGCATCCGGCCCGCCGGCGTAAAGGCTGGCCACATAAGAGCCGTCCGGGCTCGCGTTCTTGCGGCTCTCCAGCGTGCGCGCCAGGCGCTCCAATATGTTGTTCATGACTTGTATATTTCTTTCGGGTCCTTGATCACCGCGTCGGTAATCACCCATTTGCCGTTGTCCAGCCGGTGAAAAAAACAATGCTGCCTGCCGGTATGGCAAGCGATGCCGCCGATTTGTTCCACCGTCAGCAGCAGCACGTCGTGGTCGCAATCGAGGCGGATTTCCCTGACTTTTTGCACATGACCGGATTCCTCGCCCTTGCGCCACAGTTTTTTGCGCGCGCGCGACCAGTACACGGCTTCGCCGCCTTGCACCGTGCGCTGCAGGGCTGCGCGGTTCATCCACGCGAACATCAGCACTTTGTTGCTGCCAGCCTCCTGCACCACCACCGGCACCAGCCCGTCGTGCGTCCAGTTTACCTGGTTCAGCCAAGCCTCGGTCTTGCTCACAGTCTGACCTCGATATGGTGGCGCGCCAGGCATTCCTTGGCAGCGCGCACCGTGAATTCGCCGTAATGAAAAATGCTGGCCGCCAGCACCGCATCGGCGCCGCCGGCCAGCACGCCGTCCACCAGATGCTGCAGATTACCGACGCCGCCGCTGGCGATCACCGGAATATCCAGCGCGTCGCACACCGCGCGCGTGAGCTGCAAATCGAAACCGTTGCGCGTGCCGTCGCGGTCCATGCTGGTGAGCAGAATTTCTCCGGCGCCCAATTCCTGCATGTGCTGCGCCCATTCTACCGCATCCAGTCCGCGCGCTTTTCTGCCGCCGTGGGTATAAACCTCCCAATGCGCGCCGTCGCGTTTTGCATCTATCGCCACCACAATGCATTGCGCGCCGTAGCGGCCGCTGGCATCCGCCACCAGCCGCGGATTTTCCACCGCGGCGGTGTTGATGCTGACTTTATCGGCGCCCGCGTTGAGCAGACTGCGCACATCCGCCACCGAGCGCACTCCGCCGCCCACCGTGAAGGGAATAAATACCTGCGCCGCCACCGCTTCAACCATGGACAGAATCATTCCGCGCGAATCGGAGCTGGCGGTGATATCGAGAAAAGCCAGTTCGTCCGCGCCCTGCTCGTCGTAACGGCGCGCGATTTCCACCGGATCGCCGGCATCGCGCAGGCCGACAAAGTTGATGCCCTTGACCACGCGGCCGCCGGTGACATCGAGACAGGGGATGATGCGTTTGGCTAGCATAAACCGGTGAGGAGTGAGCGGTAAGGAGTAAGGAGTGGGCAAGCGTTCAACGCCTTACCCCTCACCCCTTACTCTTCACAGTTAATTTGTCGGCGAGTTTTTGCGCTGCGGTGAAACTGAGCGTGCCCTGGTAAATGGCGCGGCCGGTGATCGCGCCCATGATGCCTTCCGCCTCGACCTGACACAGCGCTTTCACGTCTTCCAGGCTGGTGATGCCGCCGCTGGCGATCACCGGCGCGGTCAGTTCGCGCGCCAGATTGACCGTGGCTTCGATGTTGATGCCGTTCAGCATGCCGTCGCGGCCGATGTCGGTGTAAATCACCGCTTCCACGCCGTAATCCTCGAATTTTTTGGCCAGGTCCACCACATCGTGGCCGGTCATTTTCGACCAGCCGTCCACCGCCACCTTGCCGCCCTTGGCATCCAGGCTGACCATGATGTGGCCGGGAAAAGCGGTGCAGGCCTCGTGCAGGAAACCCGGCGTTTTCACTGCGGCGGTGCCGATGATGACGTAGGAAATGCCTTCATCCAGATAGCGTTCGACGGTTTCCAGATCGCGGATGCCGCCGCCCAGCTGCACCGGTATTTTGTCTCCCACCGCGGCGATGATTTTTTTGATCGCCGCCTCGTTCCTGGGCGCGCCGGCGAACGCGCCGTTCAAATCCACGATGTGCAGACGGCGCGCACCCTGCGCTATCCATTTTTTTGCCTGCGCGCCCGGGTCATCGGAAAACACGGTGGCTTTTTTCATTACGCCTTGCTCGAGGCGCACGCACTGCCCGTCTTTCAAATCAATCGCGGGAATGATCAGCATGCTGGAAGAGGGAAATCAAGCCGAGTGAGTCAGGCGGGGTTGAACTGCGGATTTCACGTTTAGTTTAAATGATACGGCGCACCGGGTTTCATCAACCATTCCAGTTTACAAAGTTGGCGAGCAATTGCAAGCCCGCGGCCTGGCTTTTTTCCGGGTGGAACTGCACGGCAAAAATGTTCGCGCGCACCACCGCGCAGGCAAACGCAAACGGATAGCGCGCAACGCCGGCCACCTGTTGCGGCTCATCTGCTTCGACATAGTAACTGTGGACAAAATAGAAACGGCTGCCCGTTTCTATGCCTTTCCACAACGGGTGCACTTGCTGCTGCTCCACTTGGTTCCAACCCATGTGCGGCACTTTGAGCCGGGCGCCGTCCGCGCCCACCATTTGCTGCTGCGGGAAACGCCGCACCTTGCCCGGCAGAACGCCTAAGCCCGCGACCTGGCCT
>JBOIFQ010000072.1:0-3612 GCA_050741655.1 Burkholderiales bacterium
GTACGACGCGGTGCAGCGCCTGCGGTTCGAGCATCCGGAAGTCCGGGCCGTGGTCGTCACAGGAGGTCTGGCGAAGGTGTTCTGTGCCGGGGCGAACATCCGGATGCTGGCCGGTTCTTCGCATCCCTGGAAGGTGAACTTCTGCAAGTTCACCAACGAAACGCGCAACGGCATCGAGGATTCCAGCCGCCATTCGGGGCTGAAATTCATTGCCGCCTGCAATGGCACGACCGCGGGGGGCGGATATGAATTGGCCTTGGCTTGCGATGAAATCGTGCTGATTGATGACCGCTCATCCGCCGTGAGCCTGCCCGAAGTCCCGCTGCTGGGCGTGCTGCCAGGCACCGGCGGCCTGACGCGCCTGACCGACAAGCGCCAAGTGCGGCGCGATCTGGCGGATATTTTCTGCACCACCACCGAAGGCGTGCGCGGCGCGCGCGCCCAGGAATGGCGCTTGGTGGATGCGGTGATCAAACCGCAGCAGTTCGCCGGGCACGTTAAGCGCAGGGCGCTGGAGTTCGCCGCCGCCAGCGACCGTCCGCAAAATGCTAAAGGCATAAGCCTGACGCCGCTCAAGCGCAGCATGGCTGCCCAAGGCTATCACTCCCCATTCGGGGATGCGCTAATGGATTCCAGAACCCGCCGCGCGACTCTCACTGTGTCCGCTCCCTCTCAGCCGCAACCACGAGACCCCGAGGAAATTCTCGCCCTGGGCGCCGCCTGGTGGCCGTTGCAGATGGCGCGCGAACTCGACGATGCGATCCTGATGCTGCGCACCAATAATCTCGATATCGGCACCTGGCTCATCAAGACGCGCGGCGACGCCAGACAAGTGCTGGCGGCGGATGCCAACCTGATGAGACATAAAAATAACTGGTTGGTGCGCGAAGTTACCGGAATGCTGCGCAGGACATTTGCCCGCCTCGATGTCTCCTCGCGCACCTTGTTTGCCTTGATTGAAAAAAATTCGTGCTTTGCCGGCACCTTGCTGGAACTGGCTTTGGCTTGCGACCGCAGCTACATGCTGTTCGCACAGGATGACGCGGATGCGCCGGAAATCGCGCTGTCGGAAATGAATTTCGGCGCTTATCCGGAAGTCAATCATCTCACGCGCCTGGCGACCCGTTTCTATCAAGATCGGGAAAGCATGGCCAAGATCAAACAGCTTGCCGGGCAAATGCTGGACGCACAGACAGCGCTTGAGTCGGGTCTCGTTACCGCCGCGCCCGACACTCTGGATTGGGACGAAGAAATCCGCATAGCGCTGGAAGAGCGCGGCAGTCTGTCGCCCGATGCGCTCACCGGCATGGAAGCGAATCTGCGTTTCGGCGGCGCCGAAACCATGGAGACGCGCATTTTCGGCCGTCTTTCCGCCTGGCAGAACTGGATTTTCGTCCGCCCCAACGCGGTAGGCGAAACCGGCGCGCTGAAAGTATTCGGAACCGGCAGCAAGGCAAAATTCAACTGGGATAGAATTTGATATTTGATCGGAGCGCGCGATGAGCATCAACTACAGCGAAAAAATCCCGAATAACGTGGATCTGAGTGGCGACAAGACTTTGCAGCGCGCGCTCGAACATTGGCAACCGCAGTTCCTCAAGTGGTGGGGCGACATGGGGCCGGACGGCGCGCAGGCTCACGATGTTTATCTGCGCACCGCGGTGAGCGTGGATGCGGGCGGCTGGGCGCATTTCGATTATGTGAAAATGCCGGATTACCGCTGGGGGATATTCCTCAATCCCGCCGAAGCGGGGCGCAAGATTAATTTCGGCGACCACAAGGGCGAGCCGGCGTGGCAGGAAGTGCCGGGCGAACACCGCAGCAATTTGCGCCGCATCATCGTCACCCAGGGCGACACCGAACCGGCCTCGGTCGAGCAGCAGCGTCATCTGGGGCTGACTTGCCCCTCCATGTACGACTTAAGAAATCTGTTTCAAATAAATGTAGAAGAAGGACGTCATCTGTGGGCGATGGTGTATTTGCTGCATAGGTATTTTGGCCGCGACGGGCGCGAAGAAGCGGAAGCCTTGCTGCAACGCCGCTCCGGCGATGTGGACAATCCGCGCATACTCGGCGCCTTCAATGAGCGCACACCCGACTGGCTGTCGTTCTTCATGTTTACTTTTTTCACCGACCGCGACGGCAAGTTCCAGTTGTGCGCACTGGCGGAGTCAGGCTTCGACCCTTTGGCGCGCACCACGCGCTTCATGCTCACCGAGGAAGCGCATCATATGTTCGTGGGCGAGTCCGGCATCGCGCGCATTCTGCAGCGCACCTGCGAGGTGATGGCGCAGCACAGGATTGACGATCCGGCGCAGGTACGCAGCCACGGCGTGATCGATCTGCCCACCCTGCAGCGTTATCTCAATTTCCACAGTTCCGTCACCATTGATCTGTTTGGCGCCGATGTTTCATCCAATGCGGCGACGTTCTACAGCACCGGCATCAAGGGCCGCTACGAGGAAAGCAAGATTGACGACGACCATCTGCTCAAGGATAAAATCTATCCGGTGCTGGAAGTGGTGAATGGCGGTCTGGCGGCACGCGAGGCGCCGGCGCTCAACGCCTTGAATGAAAAATTGCGCGATGACTTTATCAAGGACACCATCGCCGGCGTCGGCCGCTGGAACAAAGTGATGCAAAAGCACGGCCTGGATTTTCAGCTCACGGTGCCGCACAAGGCTTTTAACCGCCAGATCGGTGCGCTGGCCGGCCTCAGGATTTCACCCGGCGGCGAAGTGGTGACGCAGGCGCAATGGGACGCCAATGCCAGGCAATGGCTGCCGACCACGGAGGACCGGGCCTATGTGCAATCGCTGATGGGGCGCGTGATCGAGCCGGGCAAATTCGCCAATTGGATCGCGCCGCCGCCGCTGGGCATCAACAAGCAGCCGATCGATTTTCAATATGTGCGGTTCAACTGATGAAACCGTATTTTCGCGCATGTAGTGAGAACTGAACATGGGCCAAGCCGCCGAACTCGCTCTGCAGCATCTGATTGATCCGGAAATCTGCATCCGCTGCAATACCTGCGAGGAAACCTGCCCGGTGCACGCGATCACCCATGACGCGCGCAATTATGTGGTGGATTTCAGCATCTGCAACGGCTGCAATGCCTGTATCTCGCCTTGCCCCACCGGCTCGATAGATAACTGGCGCCGTGTCGCCAAATCCACGCCGTATACTCTCGAACAACAATTGTCTTGGGACAGTCTGCCCGCAAAGAGCGAGCTCGACGCCGCCGCGAATAGCGAGTTGCCCGAAGACATTGCCCGCCTTACGTCGGAAGCCAGCGCGGGGCAGGGCGGTGCTGCCCTGCCGCCGTGGTCCGCCGCGCAGGCGCAAATCAACCTCTACACCCTGGTTGCGCCGGCACTGGCCACGGTGACCGGCAATTTCCGTCTAACCGGTGATGATGCGAGCAGCGACATCCGCCATATCGTGCTCGATTTCGGCAATACGGTTTTCCCTGTGCTCGAAGGCCAATCCATCGGTATTCAGCCGCCCGGTCTGGATGAGAACGGCAAGCCGCATTATGTGCGCCTGTATTCGATTGCCAGTCCGCGCGATGGCGAGCGGCCGGGCTACAACAATATTTCACTTACCGTGAAG
>JBOIFQ010000073.1:0-4471 GCA_050741655.1 Burkholderiales bacterium
GCCACTTTGCAGCAGCGCAATCAGGAATTGAAGCGCTGGGCGGACGAACTCGATGTGAAAGTAGCGGAGCGCACCGCCGAACTGGAACAAGCCAACCAGAACTTGCGCGCGGCGCAAAAGCAATTGGTAATGTCGGAAAAACTCGCTGCCATCGGCCAGTTGACCGCCGGCGTCGCGCATGAAATCAACAATCCCATCGCGGTGATTCAGGGCAACATGGACGTGCTGAAAGATGCGTTGGGTGAGGCGGCGCAGCCGGTGCTGCAGGAGATCCGTCTGATAGACGAGCAGGTGAACCGCATCCGCCTCATCGTCACCAAGCTGCTGCAGTTCGCGCGGCCGTCGGAATTCGCCGGCTATGTCGAGCAGGTGGAAGTCAACGGCACGCTGGGCGATTGCCTGGTGCTGGTGCGGCATTTGCTGACCAAAGGGAATATCCAGGTCGGGCACAATTACCAGAGCAAGCGCCAGGTCGGCATTAACCGCAACGAGCTGCAGCAGGTGTTGATCAATCTCATCGTCAATGCGATTCACGCCATGCCGCAAGGCGGGACACTGACGCTGAAAACTCGCGACTGGGAAAATAAAGGCGTGGCGATCACGGTGCAGGACAGCGGTCACGGCATCCGCGCGCAGGATTTGAGCCGGATTTTCGATCCGTTTTACACCACCAAGAAACAGCAGGGTACCGGCCTCGGCCTGTCCATCAGTTACGCGCTGGTGGAACGTTATGGCGGTAATATCACGGTGGAAAGCAGTTACGGCAAGGGCGCGGAATTTTCGGTGTGGCTGCTTACCCAGCCGCAATTCATGGAACAGGGCGCCGCGCAAGCAAAACTCGCTTCCGGCTGATGATGAATCGAGGCAAAGACATGAAGGTGTTCGGATTCGCCGGCTACTCCGGCAGTGGCAAGACCACGCTGATCGAGCAAATCATTCCGCAATTGGTGATGCAGGGACTCACTGTGTCGCTCATCAAGCATGCGCATCATGATTTCGATATAGACCGGCCGGGCAAGGATTCTCACCGTCATCGCGAGGCAGGCTGTACCGAAGTATTGATCACCTCGAACCAGCGCTGGGTGCTGATGCACGAGCTGCGCGGGCAGGCGGAGCCCGATCTCCAACAGCATCTAAAACATTTTTCGCCCTGCGATCTGGTTTTAGTGGAAGGTTTTAAAAAAGCGGCTATTCCCAAACTGGAAATCCATCGCGCGGCGTTGGAGCGGCCTTTGCTGCAGCCGGATGACCCTTATATTGTCGCCATCGCTGCCGACTCTCGGGTCAAGGCCGGCGTGCCGGTGCTGAATCTCAACGACACCGAGCAAATCGCCGCATTTATCCTGCGCTATCTCGGGATAAGCCAAGCGGCGGAACTCAGGGTATAGAAATCAAGATGGTGAATCTGGTTTATTTTGCACGGCTGCGCGAAGCGCTGACAATCAACGCCGAGGAAATCGCGTTGCCAGATGACGTGCGCGACGTGGAGAATCTTACGCAATGGCTGCGCCGCCGCGGCGGCGCCTGGGAAACGGAACTGGCGCCGGGCAGGCGTGTGCGCGCGGCGGTGAATCTGGAAATGGCCGTAGCCGATACTACGATTGCCGACGGCGATGAAGTGGCGTTTTTCCCGCCGGTGACGGGAGGCTGAAATGCCGGTGCGCGTGCAGAAAGAGGATTTCGATATTGGCGCGGAAGTGCTGAAGCTGCGCCAGGGCAATCCGAAAATCGGCGCGGTGGCTTGCTTCATCGGCCTGGTGCGCGACATCAATGAAAATACTGCTGTCGCGGAAATGACGCTCGAGCATTATCCGGCGATGACCGAAAAAGCGCTGGCCGGTATTGTCGAGCAGGCCAAAAATCGCTGGGACATTATGGAGGCTCTGGTGGTGCATCGCGTCGGCACGCTCAAACCTACTGATCAGATCGTGCTGGTGGTGACCGCGGGCGCGCATCGCGGCGCGGCGTTCTCCGCCTGCGAGTTCATCATGGATTATCTGAAAACCCAAGCCCCGTTTTGGAAAAAAGAACAGACCGCGCAGGGCTCGCGCTGGGTGGACGCGCGCGATTCCGACGACGATGCCGCGCAGCGCTGGCGTTGATTGATTGGAATGGGCGTATCTTGCTTAATGTTTGTTTCAATATGATCTCGCTTGTTCATGTCATCCTGAACGAAGTGAAGAATCTGTTTTTGAATTCACGCTAAAAGCAGATTCCTCGGCCGGCGGCCTCGGAATGACATTCCTTTCGAAATGGAACGATTGAATGCTGATCGCGGGCAGTATTTTTGCAGTCACGCTTAGCTTGGTGGTATGGCAGCCCAGGCGCATCGGCTGGATTGCGCTCGCCGGCGCGGCTACGGCGCTGGCGAGCGGGGTGATTTCATTCGCGGATATTCCTGCGGTGTGGGCCATCGTGTGGGACGCTACGTTCACTTTAATCGCGCTGATTCTGATTTCGTTGATACTCGACGCCGCGGGTTTTTTTGCGTGGGCCGCATTGCATGTGGCGCGCTGGGGCGGGGGATACGGCCTTATATTGTTTTTATTGATTATCTTACTCAGTGCCATAATCTCCGCATTTTTTGCCAACGACGGCGCGGTATTGATCCTGACGCCGCTGGTATTCGAAATGTTGCACGCCTTGCGTTTCCCGTCGCGCGCGGTGCTGGCTTTCATCATGGCTACCGGTTTCGTGGTGGACAGCACCAGCTCACCGCTGATGATTTCCAATCTTACCAACATCGTCACCGCCAATTATTTCAAAATTTCCTTCGCGGATTACGCTTTAGTGATGGCGCCGGTAAATATCATCGCGCTCATCGCCACGCTCGTCACGCTGTGGATTTTCTTCCGCAAGGATATTCCGTCCCGTTTTGATGTAGCGGCGCTGCCGGAGCCGAAGAGCGCGATCCTCGATCCTTTTGTTTTTTACGCCGGCTGGGCAGTGCTGCCTTTGTTGTTGATCGGCTATTTCCTTGCGCATCCTTATCATCTGCCGGTGTCGCTGATGGCGGGATCCGCGGCATTGATTCTGATGTTGTGCGCGGCGCGCGAACATTTTCTCCGGCGCCAACCCGCGGCGGTCATTCCGCTAATGACGCTGTTGCGCGAAGCGCCATGGCAGGTGGTGTTTTTTTCGCTGGGCATGTATCTGGTGGTGTTTGGCCTGCGCAATCAAGGTTTGACAATCGGGTTGGCCGGCTGGCTGGAAGCGTTGCAGCGCCAAGGCGTTTGGGCCGCCGCGCTTGGCACCGGCCTGCTGTTCGCGTTTCTATCCGCGCTGATGAACAATCTGCCGACTGTAATGCTGGGTATACTGTCAGTGGCGGATGCCAAACTCAATCCGCTCACCCATGAACTGATGATTTACGCCAACCTCATCGGCTGCAACCTCGGCCCGAAAATTACCCCGCTCGGCAGCCTCGCCACGCTGTTGTGGCTGCATGTGTTACGGCAGCGCGGCATGCATGTGGGCTGGTTGCAATACTTGCGCATCGGCATCGTGCTGACATTGCCGGTGCTGGTGATGACGCTGCTGGGGCTAACCGCGTGGGTTTTACTTTTGCGTTAAGCCGGGCTCAGGTATTATTTCCTCATGGGCATTTACGCTTTTATCGCAGTGGGAGTGGGCGCGGTGCTAGGCGCGTGGCTGCGCTGGGGGCTGGGCGCGCTGATGAACCCTTTGTTTCCCACGCTGCCTTTCGGCACTCTGAGCGCCAATCTCATAGGCGGCTATCTCATCGGCCTGGCGATGGAGTATTTTCTGCAGAACGCCAGCGTTCCCGCCGAAGCACGGCTGTTCGTCATCACCGGTTTTCTCGGCGGGCTCACCACATTCTCCACTTTTTCCGCCGAAGCGGTGACGCTGCTGTCGCGCGCCCAATACGGCTGGGCCACGATGTTGATCGCGGGACATCTGGCGGGCTCGCTCATCATGACCGTGCTGGGAATCCTCACCATGAAATGGTTGAGTTCGTAGGAGAGAATAATGCAAGGCGTATGCTTGAAAGTGTTCGTGACCGAAGTGCAGCGCCACCACGGCATGCTGCTCTACGAATGGTTGCTGGAGCGGGCGAAGAAGATGGGCATACCCGGCGGCTCGGTATGGCGCGCGGTGGCAGGCTATGGCCGCCATGGCAAACTGCACGAGCAGACTTTTTTCGAGCTGGCGGGCGATATGCCGCTGGAACTGGAATTCGTGCTGTCGGAATCCGAAGCCGAAGCGCTGCTCAATCTGGTGCGCGCGGAAGGACTGAAACTCTTTTACGTCAAATCAACTGCCGAATACGGCTTGGTTTGAGTTTTTAAAAAGTAATTCGATTCTGGCGCCTTCGATTTCAAGACCCCGCCTGGATCGATAAGACAAGGCGAAGGCCAACGTCAACTTCGGTAAGCAGTCGAGGGTTGAGTTTTCCAACTCGTTCTGTAAGGAACGACTTGTCCACGGTGATGATCTGGGAGACGTTTAC
>JBOIFQ010000074.1:0-2045 GCA_050741655.1 Burkholderiales bacterium
CGCAATCCGCGGAGGACTTAATCAGAGGTTCCTTAGGATTATGGCACAAGGGCGAGCGGATTTCAGCGCCGCCTGGCGCGCCGGTTGAATACATGGCGTTCCAATGCCGCTCTCTGCACCAAGCTTACATGCAGACCAGCCTTGGTGCGCCGCCACAGTATGTCATCCGCGTTTTGCGCCCATTCGTGCTCGATGAAATAATCCACTTCAAGCTGATACAGCCCGGCGCCGAAGTGCTGTCCCAAATCCGCTTCTTTCTGCGCATCCTTTAATACTTCGCGCGTGAGGCTGCCGTGGCGGTGCGCCAGCGTGCTCAATAAATCGCGGGGAAATAATGGGTGGGCCTGCATCAACTCGCCGATGAGGCGCTGCATGTCCATGCAATCGCCGCCGGGCAAAGGCGTGCCGGCGCTCCATTCCGGTTTCATTTTTGGAAACCACGGTGCGAGCCGATCCAGCGCCTGCTGCGCCAGTTTTCTGTAAGTGGTGATTTTGCCGCCAAACACCGAGAGCAGAGGCAGCCCGCCGTCGGCATCCAGTATCAATTTGTAATCGCGCGTGACCTGCGACGGGTTGCTGCGGCCATCGTCATAAAGCGCGCGCACTCCGCTGTAGCGCCACACCACATCTGCAGGCGCGATTGCGGATTTCAGGTAGCGGTTCACCGCATCGCAAAGATAGGCCGCTTCGGAATCCGCTGCCATCACCGCCGCCGGATCGCCCTGATACGGAATATCCGTGGTGCCGATGAGGGTGAATTGCTGCTGGAACGGAATCATCAGCACCACGCGGCGGTCGTGGTTTTGCAGCAGATAAGCGTGTTCGCCGGAATAAAGTTTGCGCACCACGATGTGGCTGCCCTTGACCAGCCTCACGTTGTGCTTGGAGTTCAGATGCATCACTTCGCTAAACAACGCGCGCACCCAGGGACCGGCGGCGTTCACCACGGCGTGTGCCTTGATTTCGATTTTTTCGCTGCCTTGCTCCAGCACCGCCCGCCACGCCGCGCCCTCGCGCCTGGCCGAGACGCAGCGCGTGCGCGGCAGAATACGCGCGCCCAGTTCTTGCGCGCCGCGCGCGTTGGCGATGACCAGCCGCGCATCGTCGGCCGTGCAATCGGAATAAACAAAACCTTTTTCAAATTCCTGTTTCAGCGCCGAACCGTATTCGCTGCCGCGCAACTCCGCCGCCTGCGAAGCCGGCAGCTTTTGTCCAGCGCCGAGAGTGTCGTACAACTTGAGACCGAGGCGTAGTCTCCAGTATGGCCGCAGTTGTTTCACGTGAGGCAGGACGAATTGAATGGGAGTGATCAGGTGCGGCGCGGCGGCGCGCAATACCTCGCGCTCCGCCAGCGCTTCCGACACCAGACGGAAAGCATAATGCTCCAGATAACGCAGCCCGCCATGTATCAGCTTGCTGCTGGCGGAAGAGGTGGCGGATGCGAGATCGTTTTGCTCGCACAGCACAACCGAAAGCCCGCGCCCGGCGGCGTCGCGCGCGATGCCGGCGCCATTGATGCCGCCGCCGATGACTAGAAGGTCAGTTTCCAGCATAACTTGTAAGCATAAACAAAAAAAGCAGCCGGGGCTGCTTTTTTGCGTTGCGGCCGCTTATTACCTCTTGCGTAATTTGCGGATCGCCGCCAGCTGCGCCGCGAGGCTGGCGATTTCGGCTTCCACCGACGCCACTTCCTGCTTGTCCTTGGCGTTGCGCCGGGCGTCCTCCGCCTGCTGCAAGGCTTCGGTCGCTTTGGCTTCGTCCAGATCCTTGCCGCGGATGGCGGTGTCGGCCAGCACGGTAATCAGGTTGGGCTGCACTTCGAGTATGCCGCCGGCGACGAACACCAGAACTTCTTCTTCCTGGCCCGGCACCTTGAGGCGCACCGAGCCGGGCTTGATACGCGTCATCAGCGGCGTGTGTTTGGGATAAATCCCCAACTCGCCCATCTCACCGGGCAGCACCACGAATTCGGCCTCGCCGGAATAAATGGACTCTTCGGCGCTGACGACATCTACATGTATGGTATTGGCCATTTTGTTTCAGTG
>JBOIFQ010000075.1:0-3185 GCA_050741655.1 Burkholderiales bacterium
GAGTTTTATGTTTACGAAACGCGGCAGTTGGTGAAGGCGCGGCACCGTCCCGCCATCATCATCACCAGCAACAACGAAAAAGAGTTGCCGGACGCGTTTCTGCGCCGCTGCTTTTTCCACTACATCCGTTTCCCCGACAAGGAAACCATGCAGCGCATCGTCAACGTGCATTTCCCCAATCTCAAGCAAGCGCTGCTGAAAGCGGCGCTGGAAGTTTTTTTCAGCCTGCGTGAAACTCCAGGCCTGAAGAAAAAACCGTCCACTTCGGAATTGCTGGATTGGCTCAAGCTGCTGATGGCGGAAGACATCGCGCCCGAAACGCTGCACAGCAGCGATCCCAAGAAAATCATTCCGCCGCTGCACGGCGCGCTGCTGAAAAACGAGCAGGACGTGCATTTGTTCGAGAAACTGGTATTCATGTCGCGCCGCGGCACGTGAAATGCATGTCATTGCGAGGCGCGATAGCGCGGTGGCAATCTGCTGTTGAATCGAGATTGCTTCACCAGACCGCCACACTTCATTCGCTGCTAAAGGTTCGCAAAGACAAAAGAATGAGATCGCTTCGCCTCAGGCTCGCGATGACCGTCATTGCGAGGCGCGAAAGCGCCGTGGCAATCTGCTGTTGAATTGAGATTGTTTACTAGACCACGGCACTCGCGGCTAAAGCCTCACCGCGATGACATCAAGATTGTCATTGCGAGGCGCGATAGCGCGGTGGCAATCTGCTGTTGAACCGAGATCGCTTCGCCTCAGGCTCGCGATGACATCAAGATTGTCTTTGCGAGGAGTGCACAGCGCGACGTGGCAATCTGCTTGTGAATCGAGAATGACGGCTTTGATATGTTGATTGATTTTTTCCTGAAATTGAAAGCAGCGCGGCTTCCGGTCACCACCCGGGAGTTTCTCGCGCTGCTGGAAGCGCTGCAAAAACAGGTGGCCAACAACAGCGTGGACGAATTTTATTATTTAAGCCGCGCCTGTCTCGTCAAGGACGAAACCCGCTACGACAAATTCGACCGCGTGTTCGCCGAGTATTTCAAGGGCATCACCGCTTTGCCCGAGGAGCTGGTGCAAATTCCCGATGAATGGCTGCGCAAGCAGGCGGAACTGCTGCTTACCGATGAAGAAAAAAAGCTGATCGAGGCGCTCGGCGGCTGGGACAAACTGATGGAAACACTGCGCCAGCGCTTGCAGGAACAAAAAGGCCGCCATCAAGGCGGCTCGAAATGGATCGGCACCGCGGGCAAGTCGCCGTTCGGCGCCTATGGTTTCAATCCTGAAGGCATACGCATCGGGCAGGAGGAAGGCCGCAATCGCAGCGCGGTCAAAATCTGGGAGCGGCGTGAATTCCGCAATCTCGACGATTCGGTCGAGCTGGGCACGCGCAACATCAAGCTCGCGCTGCGCCGGCTGCGCCGCTTCGCGCGCGAAGGCGCGCCCGAAGTGCTGGATCTCGACGACACCATCCGCGCCACCGCCAAAAACGCCGGCTGGCTGGATTTAAAAATGATTCCCGAGCGGCACAACGCCATCAAGGTGCTGCTGTTCCTCGATGCCGGCGGCTCTATGGATTATCACGTGCAGGTGTGCGAGGAGCTGTTCTCCGCCGCGCGCGCCGAGTTCAAGCATCTCGAATATTTTTATTTTCATAATTTTATTTACGAAAGCGTGTGGCGCGACAACTGGCGCCGCCACAGCGAGCGCTATTCCATTTTGCAGCTCATGCACACCTACGGCCACGACTACAAATTGATTTTTGTCGGCGACGCCAGCATGAGCCCGTATGAAATCCTGCAGCCGGGCGGCAGCATCGAGCATCACAACGAGGAAGCGGGCGCGACTTGGATGCAGCGCCTGCTGGAAATTTACCGGCACGCCGTCTGGTTCAATCCGGAACCGGAAGACCGCTGGCAATACACGCCCTCGATTCAGATTACGCGCCAGCTTTTGGCGGACCGCATGTTCCCGCTCACCCTGCACGGGCTGGAGCGCGGGATGCGTTCATTAAGCCGTTGATTTACTTTCTCTCACAATGACGTCTTTGCGAGGAGTAAAACGACGAAGCAATCTCGATTCAAAAGCAGATTGCTTCGCGTCGCTCGCAATGACAGGCTATCTCTTCACCGCTTACCGCTTACCACTTACCGCTCACCACTTACCACTTACCGCATTTTATTCCTGGCAAATTTCCGGCGCGGTTTTGTGCTCGCGCATGCCGATGTAGGCCAGCAAAGCCAGCGCCGCGCCGATCAGCAGCATGCCGGTGATTTCAAATTCTTCCGGCTGCTCGCCGATTTCCAGCCACGCGGAAAGCACGCCCACCACCGGCACCGCCAGCGAGCCGAGTCCCGCCGTTCCCGCCGGCAGTTTATTCAGCACGTATAGCCACAGCAGCCATGCCAGCGCCGTCCCCGGCACCGTGTTGTAGATGAACGCGAACCAGAAATAAGCGCTGAATTCGATCGGGCGCTGCGGGATAAATAAAGTCACCGCGACCAACAGCGCGCCACCCAGCAGCATCTGCCAGGCGGTGAGCGAAAGCAGATCCAGCTCCACCCGGGCGCGCAATTTTTTTACGATCACGACCGCCACCGCCCAAATCACGCCGGCGCTGGTCGCAATCGCGCTGCTGGCGAGACTGCCGTGGACGCGCCACGGTTCGAGAATAAAAAACAAACCGGCCAGCGCCAGCGCCACCGCCAACCATTGCATGCCGTGGATGCGCTCGTGCAGCAGCGGCCACGCCAGAATCAGCAGCCAGAACGGCATGGCGTAAGTCAGCACCGCGCTTTTACCCGCGCCGCCTTCCACCAGCGCCCACATCACCAGCGCGGTGAACAGCGTAGTTTGCAGCAAACCCAGGAGCAGCGTGGTTTTCAATTCCACCGGCCTGAGCGGTTTTTTCATCCACGCCAGCGCCGCGAACAAACACAGCGCGCCGAAAAAAGTGCGCAGCGCGGCGAAATCAAACGGCCCGCAATAAGCCAGCACTTTGTTCTTCACCACCCAGGTAGAGCCCCAGCTCAGCGCCAGCACGATGAGCGCCCAAACAGCAGGACTGGAATAGGGCTGCTTATTCATTACTTTTGAGACTTGCATAAATGGTTGATGGATTTCTCCCTTACTCGATCTCTCTCCCGGAGGGAGAGAGAACCTTTGTCCCTTCTCCCTCCGGGAGAAGGATT
>JBOIFQ010000076.1:0-5606 GCA_050741655.1 Burkholderiales bacterium
CGGCAGAACGCCTAAGCCCGCGACCTGGCCTTCGTCGCTGGCTTCGAACAGCATTTGCAGGCCGATGCAGATGCCGAGAAAAGGTTTGTTTTGCGCCGCGTCCAGCACCGGCGCGCGCAAGCCGCGCGCGTCCATTTCACGCATGCAATCGGGCATCGCGCCCTGGCCGGGAAACACCACGCGTTTTGCGGCGCGGATGTGCTGCGCCGAATCGGTGATTGCGACTGTCGCCTTGGGCGCCACATGCTCGAGCGCTTTCGCCACCGAGCGCAGGTTGCCCATGCCGTAGTCCACCACTGCGATATCTATCATGCGGAAGTTTTGCTTAGAGACTGCCTTTGGTCGAGGGCAGCACGCCCTTGATGCGCGGGTCCGCTTCCACCGCCATGCGCAGCGCGCGGCCGAAAGCCTTGAACACGGTTTCGCACTGATGATGCGCGTTCTTGCCGCGCAGGTTGTCCACGTGCAGCGTCACCAAGGCGTGATTGACGAAGCCCTGGAAGAATTCGTGCACCAAGTCCACATCGAATTCGCCGATGCGGGCGCGGGTGAATTTGAGCTGATAAGACATTCCCGGCCGTCCCGACAAATCCACCACCACGCGCGACAGCGCTTCATCCAGCGGCACATAAGCGTGGCCGAAACGGCGCACGCCTTTCTTGTCGCCGAGCGCCTTGACGAAAGCCTGGCCGAAAGTAATGCCGATGTCTTCCACGGTGTGGTGCGCGTCTATGTGCAAGTCGCCCTTGGCCGTGATTTCCAGATCCAAAAGACCGTGGCGCGCCACCTGATCCAGCATGTGGTCAAGAAACGCGATGCCGGTGTCGAGTTTGGATTTGCCGCCGCCGTCGAGATTGAGCTTGACCGCGATTTTGGTTTCCAGCGTATTGCGAGTGACCTGTGCCTTGCGCATGATGGTTTAAATGAAAAAAATTCAGTGGATAAGGCTGGCCTTGAGCGCCTGCATGAATTGCCGGTTTTCCTGCTCTGTGCCGACCGTCACGCGCAGGCAGTTTTCCAGCAACGGGTGGCTGCGGTGTAGATTCTTGATCAGGACTCCGCGTTGAATTAAACCCTTAAATACCTCATCCGCGTGCCGGGCGCGGAACAAAATAAAATTGGCGTCGCTGCGATACGCCTGGATTCCGCCCAGCGCCGCCAATTGCGCGTAAAGCTGTTCGCGTTCCTCTGTTATGGCGCGCGCCTGTTCCATCAGCACGTCCATATGCCGCAGCAGTTTTTCCGCCACCGCCTGCGTCAACACGTTGACATTATACGGCAAACGCAGTTTATCGAGTTGCGCAAGCCAGGCCGCGCGCCCAGCGAGAAATCCCAGCCGCAAACCCGCCATGCCGAGCTTGGAAAAAGTGCGCATCACCAGCAGATTCGGGTAAGCGGCGAGTCGGGGCATGAAGCTCGCGCCGGCGAAAGCGTGATACGCCTCGTCCACCACCACCAATCCGGGTGCCGCTTCTATAATGCGCGACATCGCGGCGGCGTCGAACAGATTGCCGGTCGGATTGTTGGGATAAGCGAGGAAAATCACCGCCGGCTGATGCTGCTTGACCGCGGCCAGCATGGCTTCGGTATCGAAAGAAAAATCGGATTTAAGCGGCACGCCAGCGTAACGCAGCCCGGCGTAAGCCGCGATCAGGCGGAACATCACGAACGCGGGCTCTACACTCAACAACACAGCCCCCGGTTTCGCCACGGCCAGCGCAATCATCTGGATTAATTCGTCCGAACCATTCCCTAATAAAATATCAATATGATCTGCAATTTGTATTACATCCCGCAGCCGCGCTTTCAAATCGCTGGCTTGTGCATCGGGATAGCGGTTGAGTGCAACCGTGCTCACCAATTGCGCGATTTCATTTTGCAGTGTGGGCGGCAAAGCGTGCGGATTTTCCATCGCATCGAGCTTGACGAGCCCCGTGCTCTCCGGCACGTGATAAGCGTCAAGCGCGCGAATTTCGTCGCGGATAATGTCTTCGGGTTTATTTTTCATTTAGTCTGAACCGCTAAAGACGCGAAGTACGCAAAGGAAAGCCTAAGAAAATTTTGAACCACGGAGATCACAGAGATCACGGAGGAAGGCTCGACAAAATTTGTTTTTCTCCGTGTGTTCTGTGTTCTCTGTGGTGAATGTTTTTGTATTTTCTCGCGTCCCTGGCGGTGAAAGCTTCTGTGTTCGGTAAAGGTCTTTGATTTTCCTTCGCGTACTTGGCGTCCCTAGCGGTGAAAGATTTAAGTTTTTCCCGGCCGCATGCGGTACTTGGCGGATTGGGCATGCGCGAACAAGCCTTCGCCCGCTGCCAGTTCGGCCGCGATTTTGCCCAAAGTGAGCGCGCCCTGTTTCGACACCTCGATGATGCTTGAGCGTTTCTGGAAATCGTAAACGCCCAGCGGCGAGGAAAAACGCGCGCTGCCGGAGGTCGGCAGCACGTGATTGGGCCCGGCGCAGTAATCGCCCAGGGCCTCGGAAGTATAGCGGCCGATGAAAATCGCGCCGGCGTGCGTGATTTTAGCGGCATAGTCCGCCGCGTTCTCGATGCAAAGCTCCAGGTGTTCGGGCGCGATGCGATTGGCGATCTCACACGCCTCATCCAGATCGCGCACTTCAATCAGCGCGCCGCGTTTTTCCAGTGAGGCGCGGATAATAGCCTTGCGCGGCAGAGTGGGCAGCAGCCGCTTGATGCTGGCCGCGACCGCGGCTATGAATTTTTTATCCGGGCACAGCAGAATCGCGCGTGCCATGGCGTCATGCTCGGCTTGCGAGAACAAATCCATCGCCACCCAGTCAGGATCGGTATGCCCGTCGCATATCACCAATATCTCCGAAGGCCCCGCCACCATGTCTATCCCGACCACGCCGAACACGCGGCGTTTCGCCGCGGCGACATAGGCGTTGCCGGGGCCGGCGATTTTGTCCACGCGCGGAATAGTTTGCGTGCCGTAAGCCAGCGCGCCTATCGCCTGCGCGCCGCCGATGGTAAACACCCGGTCCACGCCGGCGATGGCCGCCGCCGCCAGCACCAATTCATTGTGCTCGCCGTTGGGCGTGGGCACGGTCATGATGAGTTCGCCCACTCCCGCCACTTTGGCCGGAATCGCATTCATTAAAACCGTCGAGGGATACGCCGCGCGCCCGCCGGGAACGTACAGGCCGGCGCGCTTCAGCGGCGTCACTTGCTGACCGAGGCGCGTGCCGTCACTGTCAAGATAATCCCAGGATGCGGCCAATTGTTTTTGGTGATAGTCACGGATACGCTGCGCCGCCGCCTGCAAGGCAGCGCGTTGCGTCTCCGGCAGCCCCAACAGCGCGGCGGCCAGACGCGCGCGCGGCAATTCCAGTTGGCGCAGGTTTTTCGCCATGACCTTGTCAAAACGCCGCGTGTAGGCGAGCACCGCCGCATCGCCGCGTTTTTTGACATCGGCAAGAATTTTGGCCACCGCGGCGTCCACTTTGGCATCGAGCGCTGGCTCAAAAGCAAGCAGCGCCTTGAAGCGTGTTTCGAAATTACGCTGCGTGGTCGCCAACTGTCGCAACTTAGCCACGGCCGGCCGCCTTTTCAAACGCATCCATCAGCGGCTTGATGGCAGCGCGCTTGAGTTTCAGCGCCGCCTGGTTGACGATGAGCCGCGCCGAAATCGGCGCAATCTCTTCCACTGCTCTCAGATGATTGGCCTTGAGCGTGTTACCGGTGCTCACCAAATCCACGATGGCGTCCGCCAGGCCGGTGAGAGGCGCGAGTTCCATCGAGCCGTAAAGTTTGATGAGGTCCACATGCATGCCCTTGGCGGCGAAGTGTTCGCGCGCGGTTTGCAGATATTTGGTGGCGATGCGCAGACGCGCGCCCTGGCGCACCGCGCTCTCGTAATCAAACGCTTGCGGCGCCGCCACCACCATGCGGCAGCGCGCGATATTCAAATCCAGCGGCTGATACAGCCCGGCGCCGCCGTGCTCATCCAGCACATCCTGGCCGGCAACGCCCAGATCCGCCGCGCCGTATTGCACATAAGTCGGCACGTCGGATGCGCGCACGATGATGATGCGGATATCGGCGCGATTGGTCGCCAGCACCAGTTTGCGTGAGGTTTCCGGATCATCGAGCGCAACTATCCCTGCCGCTTTCAGCAACGGCATGGTTTCATCGTAGATGCGCCCCTTGGACAGGGCGATGGAGACCGGTGACACGGCGTGGCCTGATTAAAAAAGGTGAATTTTACCGCAAAGGACGCCAGGGACGCGAAGGAAAACCAAAAATAATTAATGCTTTAAAAAGCTTTACCGCCAGGGACGCGAAGGACGCCAAGGAAAGTACAAGAAAATTCTCGGCCGGTCACGGAAATCACAAAGGAAAACCCCATATAGTTTTTTCTCCGTGTGCTCCGTGTGCTCCGTGTGCTCTGTGGCAAAGGTCTTTGAGTTTCCTTTGCGTCCTTCGCGGTTAATGCTTTTCAATGCGCGCGCTTGATGCGGGCACCGAGCTGGGATAGTTTCTCATCTATACACTCATAGCCGCGGTCGAGATGATAAATACGGTCGACCACGGTCTCGCCGCGCGCCACCATGCCCGCCAGCACCAGGCTGGCGGAAGCGCGCAAGTCGGTGGCCATGACTTTTGCGCCATCGAGCCGCGGTACGCCCTTGACCAGCGCGCTGTTGCCCTCGACTTCGATGTCGGCGCCCATGCGCTTCAATTCCTGCACATGCATGAAGCGGTTTTCAAAAATGGTTTCAGTGACGGTGGCGGTGCCACTCGCCACGCTGTTCAAAACCATGAACTGCGCCTGCATGTCGGTGGGGAAAGCTGGATACGGCGCGGTGCGCACGTTGACCGCTTTCAGCGCGCCGTTCATTTTCAGCGTGATCCAGTCGGCCCCGGTTTCAATCCGCGCCCCGGCTTCACGCAGCTTGTCGAGCACGGCCTCGAGACTATCTGCGCGCGTTTCGCGCAGGCGTATTTCGCCTGCGCTGGCGGCCGCGGCCGCCAGGAAGGTGCCGGTTTCGATGCGGTCGGGCATGATTCGATAGCGCGCGCCGTGCAATTCCCGCACCCCTTCGATGGTAATCACATCGCTGCCGGCACCGCGGATACGCGCGCCCATGGCGATCAAACAATTCGCCAGATCCACCACTTCCGGCTCGCGCGCGGCATTCTCGATTACGCTGGTGCCATCCGCCAGCGTGGCCGCCATCATCAGGTTTTCGGTGCCGGTCACGGATACCAGATCCATCAACAGACGCGCGCCGCGCAAACGTTGGCAGCGCGCATTGATGTAGCCGTGCTCGATCTGGATTTCCGCGCCCATCGCCTGCAGTCCCTTGATGTGCAGATCCACCGGCCGCACGCCGATGGCGCAGCCACCGGGCAGGCTCACGCGCGCTGCACCGGCGCGCGCCAGCAACGGACCCAGCACCAGAATCGAGGCGCGCATGGTTTTCACCAGCTCATAAGGCGCGATCAGGGTCTTGATCGCCCGCGCATCCACTTCCACGCTGAGCTTTTCGTCGATGATCGGCTCGATGCCCATGCGCCCGAACAGCTCGATCATGGTGGTGATGTCGTGGTGGTTATGTATTTTTCATATGGTGTCGGTGG
>JBOIFQ010000077.1:0-8263 GCA_050741655.1 Burkholderiales bacterium
GATCACGCACGAAGCGGTACTGGAAGCGGCGGTGGTGGCCAAAGAAGACGAGGAAAAACTGGTGAAGCCCATGGCTTTCGTGGTACTGAAACCCGGTCGTGCCGCTTCCACGCAGCTTGCCGAGGAATTGAAACAACATGTAAAGTCGCGTCTCGCACCGTATAAATACCCGCGCTGGATCGAATTTGCCAGCGAACTGCCCAAAACCGCCACCGGGAAAATACAGCGCTTCAAGCTACGTGCGAAAGTGGCGGCCACATGAAACTCATCAAGCAAAATAATTTAATAAACCCATAAGGAGAAGGAGCCCATGAAAAACCCTGTGAAATTTTCCGCACCGCGCCGCAAATTTGTACTCGATCTGGCCGCGGCTTCGGCGCTTACCGCGGCTGGCGGGTTGCTGCCCGCGGGACGTTTGTTCGCGCAACAGACTAAACTCAAGATTGGTTTGATGCTGCCCTACACCGGCACTTTCGCTGCGCTGGGCAACGCCATCACCAATGGCTTCAAACTGGCGGCCGCTGAACAAGGTGGCAGGCTGGGCGGACGCGAGATCGAATATTTCACCGTGGATGACGAATCGGATCCGGCCAAAGCGCCCGAGAACACCAACAAGCTGGTGAAACGCGACAACGTGGATGTGCTGGTGGGCACGGTGCATTCCGGGGTCGCCATCGGCATGGCGAAAATCGCGCGCGAAACCAACACCCTGATGATAGACCCCAACGCCGGCGCCGATGAAATCACCGGCGTGCTGTGCGCGCCCAATATTTTCCGCACTTCGTTTTCCAACTGGCAACCGGGATTCGCCATGGGCAAGGTGATGGCCGAGCGCAAGCACAAAACCGCGGTGACACTTACCTGGAAATACGCCGCCGGCGATCAAATGGTGGCGGGTTTCAAGGAAGCCTTCGAAAAAGGCGGAGGCAAAGTGCTGAAAGACCTGACCCTGCCTTTCCCCACTGTAGAATTCCAGCCGTTCCTGACCGAAATCGCGGCGCTCAAGCCCGACTCGGTTTTCGTGTTTTTTGCCGGCGGCGGCGCGGTCAAGTTCGTCAAGGATTATGCGGCGGCCGGATTGAAAAACAGCATTCCTCTCTACGGCACCGGATTCCTGACCGACGGCACGCTGGAAGCTCAGGGCGACGCGGCACAAGGCATCGTGACCGCGCTGCATTATGCCGACGGCCTGGATACGCCGAGAAACCTGGTATTCCGCGCCGCATACAAAAAAACTTACAACACCGACCCCGATGTTTACGCGGTTCAGGGCTATGACGCCGCCCAGCTATTGCACGCCGGTTTGCAAGCGGTCAAGGGTGATTTCAGCAAACGCGCTGAAATGATCAAGGCGATGGAAAGCGCCAAGATTGACAGCCCGCGCGGGCCGTTTACCTTGTCCCGAGCGCACAACCCGGTGCAGGATATGTATCTGCGCCAGGTGGAAGGCAAAGCCAATAAACTGATAGACGTTGCCGTTCGTTCCCTGTCCGACCCGGCGCGCGGCTGTAATCTTTAAGTCATAACCGGATGGCGGCTATGCCGGCCAAGGCATAGCCGCCTTGCTATTTATTCCCCGATGGATGTCATTTCATTCCTGATTCAAACGCTCAACGGCATCCAATACGGCCTGTTGCTGTTTCTGGTGGCTAGCGGGTTGACGCTCATCTTCGGCATCATGGGCATCATCAACCTGGCGCATGGCAGTTTTTACATGATCGGGGCCTACTTCGCTTTTTCGCTGGCCGCGCTCACCGGCAACCTGTTTCTCACCATCGTGCTGGGCGTCGGCCTGAGCGTGGTGCTGGGAATCCTGCTCGAATGGCTGTTATTCCGCCATTTGTATAAGCGCGAACATTTGCAACAAGTTCTGCTGACTTACGGATTGATTCTGATATTTGAAGAACTGCGCAGCTTGCTGGTTGGCGATGACGTGCATGGAGTGAAAGTCCCCGACCTTCTGAGCACCTCCATTCCGCTCACCGATACCCTGAGCTATCCCGTCTACCGCCTGTTCATGTCGGCGATCTGCTTGCTGCTCGCGGGCGCTTTATATGTGCTGATTCAGCGCACCCGGCTGGGCATGATGATCCGCGCCGGCAGCGTCAATCGCGAAATGGTGCAATCGCTGGGCATCAACATTAATCTGATTTACCGCCTGGTGTTCGCCCTGGGCGTGGCGCTGGCGGCTTTCGCTGGCATGCTCGCCGCGCCGGTTTCCTCCGTCTATCCGGGAATGGGTAATCAGGTCTTGATTATCTGCTTCGTGGTGGTGGTCATCGGCGGCATCGGTTCGGTATGGGGCGCACTGGCCGCTGCCTTGCTCATCGGCCTCACCGACACCTTTGGCAAAGTCCTGTTTCCGGATTATGCCGGCATTACTATCTATCTTTTGATGGCCATGATTCTTTTGTGGCGGCCGGAAGGTTTATTCGGGCGTGCCGGAGCATGACCCGCTCCCCAAAACCGTTATTTCTTTTGCTATGCGTAATTGCGCTGGCTTTTTTTCCTCTCGCCGGCGCCGCTTTTTACACCGAACTTCTCACCAAAGTGATGATCCTGGCCATTTTCGCCATGAGCCTGGATCTGCTGATAGGGTACACCGGCCTGGTGAGTTTCGGCCACGCCGCTTATTTCGGCATTGCCGCCTATGCGGTTGCCCTGCTCTCGCCCAAATATGAAGCCGCCAGCTTGTGGCTGAGCCTGCCGACAGCCATACTCATTGCGGCCGCTGCCGCCCTGGTCATAGGACTTTTCGCCCTGCGCACCAAAGGTCTTTATTTCATCATGGTCACGCTGGCGTTTGGCCAGATGGTTTATTTCCTGTTTCACGATACCGGTCTGGGCGGCGGCTCCGACGGCATCTACCTCAGCTTCAAGCCGGAAGTAAAAATCGCCGGCGCCACGCTTTTCACTCTGGGCAATATCCTGCATTTTTATTATTTCGTGCTGGCCTTGATGGTGCTTGCCTATTTTTTTCTGCGCGCGCTGTTGCGCTCGCCGTTCGGCCATGCGCTGATGGGAATCAAAGCCAACGAGCAGCGCATGCGCTCGCTGGGTTTCCCGGTTTTCTATTACCAGCTCGCGAGCTTCACCCTGGCCGGAGCGCTGAGCGGCCTGGCCGGTTATCTTTCCGCATGCCAGTATGGTTTTGTCAATCCGGAAATTCTTTCCTGGCATCAATCCGGCAATGTGCTGCTGATGGTGATCCTGGGCGGCCTGGGTACTCTGCATGGAGCCGCGGCCGGGGCTTTTGCATTCGTCTTGTTGCAGGAATTCTTTTCTTCGTTCACCAGGCATTGGCAACTCCTGATGGGTTCGGCCATCGTGCTGCTGGTACTGTTTCTCCCCGGCGGGCTCGCCAGCCTGGGGCAGCGCTTCGGTAAAAGACCAGTGGAAGAAGCCGGCGATGACTGAAGCCGTGCTCGCCACCCATATGCTCACCCGCTACTTCGGCGGCCTGGCCGCCAACAGCGAAGTTTCGATTGAACTGCATCGCGGCCTGCTGCACGCCGTGGTAGGGCCCAACGGCGCGGGCAAATCCACGCTGATCAATTTGCTGTCAGGAGATTTGCCGGCTTCGTCCGGCGGCATTCGCTACCGTGGCCGCGAAATATCAAACCTGAGCGCCGATCGCCGCTCGCGCCTCGGCATAGGACGCAGTTATCAGAAGACTAATATTTTCGCGCGCTTCAGCGCTTTCGAGAATTGCCGCCTCGCCGCGCAATCGCGCGCGCCGCAGGCGCTGCGACTATTTTCAAGCGCGCTGGATAATCGCTCGATTTGCAATGCGGCCTATCAGGCGCTGGAACAAGCCGGTTTAAGCGGGCGCGGCGGCAAAACCGCCGCCGCCTTGAGTCATGGCGAGCAGCGCCAGCTTGAAATCGCCATGGTGCTCGCCACCAACCCTGAAGTGCTGTTGCTCGATGAGCCGCTGGCGGGTATGGGCGCCGAGGAATCGGCGGCAATGGTGGCGCTGCTTAAAAAACTGTCGCCGCAGCACGCCATCCTGCTGGTGGAACACGATATGGATGCGGTGTTCGCCGCAGCGGATATGATCACCGTGATGGTCAACGGACAAGTGCTTGCATGCGGGACTCCCGCGCAAATTCGCGCCAGTCCCGAAGTGCAGCAAGCGTATCTGGGGCGCACGGATGAGTGAAGCATTGCTGGAAGCGCGCGGCTTGCATGCTTACTACGGCGCGAGCCATATCCTGCACGGCATAGATTTCAAGATTAACGCCGGCGAAACCGTGGGCTTGATGGGCCGCAACGGCATGGGCAAAAGCACGCTTCTGCGCAGCATGCTCGGGCTGGTGCCGCCACGCCGCGGTGAAGTACTGGTGCGCGGTGTATCGATACGCGACAACACTCCCTACCTCATCGCACGCCAGGGCATTGCTTATGTGCCGGAGGGGCGCGGCATCTTTCCCAATCTGAGCGTGCGGGAAAATCTGCTCATGGCGGCACGGCCCGGCCGGGGTGGCCGCAGTGATTGGACTTATCAGCGGGTGCTAAAAACCTTTCCGCGGCTTGGCGAGCGGCTGCATCTCGGCGGCGCGCAACTCTCCGGCGGCGAACAGCAGATGCTGACCATCGGCCGCGCGCTGCTGACCAATCCCGACCTGCTGATTCTCGACGAAGCCACGGAAGGACTGGCGCCTCTGATTGCGCGCGAAATCTGGCGCATCATCGGAGAAATACGCGCCTGCGGCATCGCCGCCATCATCGTGGATAAAAATCACGCCGCCGTTACCACCCTCACCAGCCGCAATATTATCCTGGTTAAAGGCCGAATGGTGTTTGAAGGCGGCAGTAAGGAATTACGTGCGCGGCCAGATATCCTGCATCAGCATCTGGGTATTTGAATGAATTTTATTTCGATTCAAAATCGTCGCATTGAATACCAGTTGCTGCGCGCCGCCAATAGTGACGCGCCGGTGATGGTTCTGCTGCACGAAGGTCTGGGCTCGCTTGCGATGTGGAAAGATTTCCCGCGCCAGGTCGCGCATGCGGCCGGCTGCAATGTTCTGGTTTATTCGCGCTATGGCTATGGCCAATCCGATCCTCTGCGCGCGCCGCGCCGCGTGGATTTCATGCACGATGAGGCGCTTAACGCCTTGCCCGAACTGCTCGACAAGCTGGGAATAGAAAAACCGCTATTGTTCGGACACAGCGACGGCGGCTCAATCGCATTGATCCACGCCGGCGGCTCGGGCCGCTCCGTAGCAGGAGTCATTGCGATGGCCCCGCATGTGCTGGTGGAAGATATTTCGATCAGCAGCATCCAGGCCGCCAAGCATACTTATCAGACTACTGATTTGCGCGACAAACTTGCCCGTTATCATGGCGACCCGGATTCGGCGTTTTGGGGCTGGAACGATATCTGGCTGCATCCCGAATTCCGCGCCTGGAACATCGAGGAATTTTTGCCGCGCATCGCGTGCCCGCTGCTGGCGATCCAGGGTGAAGACGATGAATATGGAACCCTGGAGCAGATCGAGCGCATCGCCAGACTCGCGCCCGATGTGGATTTGCTGAAGCTCACCGATTGCCGTCATTCGCCGCACCGCGATCAGCCGGCCGCGGTGATTGAAGCCGTCACCCGTTTTGTGGACCGGATTCGCTAGCACAAAACGGCGGGCTGACTTCTGCATGTGATTGGTAGGCCGCCGGGGACTTGAACCCCGAACCAACGGATTAAGAGTCCGCTGCTCTACCAGTTGAGCTAGCGACCCTTTTCACAAACATATTGCAGAAACGCAGCGGCGCCGGATAAGGAAACACATCCTCCACCTGCCCCGCCGCGATGCGTTGCTGTATCGCTTTCCAGTATTCCGGGGCCAGCAATTCCTTGTGATACTGGTAAAACGGCTCGCGCACGCGCGGATCGGTCAGCAGGAAATTTTCAAACTCTTCGGGAAACACGTCATGCGGCCCGACCGAATACCAGGGCTCGGCTGACAGGGTGTCTTCCTCGTTAGGCGACTGCGGTACCTTGCGGAAATTGCACTGTGTCAGGTATTCGATCTCGTCATAATCGTAAAACACCACCCGTTTGTAGCGCGTAACGCCAAAATTCTTGTAGAGTAAATCGCCAGGAAAAATGTTGGCTGCCGAAAGCTGCTTGATCGCATCGCCGTACTCCAGGATCACTTGGCGGCATTCTTCGTCGCTGGCTTTTTCCAGAAACATGTTGAGCGGAATCATGCGGCGTTCGATATAAAGATGCTTGATGAACAGCGTGTCGCCTTCGTCTTCGAGCAGCGACGGGATTTCACGCCGCACTTCCTCCAGTAATTCGGGAGTGAAGCGGTGCTTGGGAAAAGCCACGTCGGAATATTCCAGCGTGTCCGACATGCGCCCTACCCGGTCGTGGTATTTGACCAGTTGATATTTTTGCTTGACCGTTTCCCGGTCGACTTCCTTGGGCGGAGGGAACACGTCCTTGATGACCTTGAACACATAGGGGAACGACGGCAGGGTGAACACCAGCATCACCAACCCCTTGATGCCAGGCGCGACGATGAAGTCATCGTTGGAATGTTTGAGATGATGCAGGAAATCGCGGTAAAACATGTTTTTTCCCTGCTTCTGCCAGCCCAGCAAAGTATAGAGCTCCCATTTCGGTTTGCTCGGCACCATGCTGCGCAAAAACTGCACATAAGCCGACGGCACCTCGACATCCACCATGAAGTAGGCGCGCGTCGAGCTGAACAGGATATTGAGATGATCCTGCTGCAGCAGGATGGTGTCGAGATAAAGCTTGCTGCTCTGGTCGTACAGAATCGGTATCGCGAACGCATGCTCGGTATTGCCGTTGATGAACTTACCGACGATGTACGCGCCTTTATTGCGGAAAAACAGCGAGCTCAATACCTGTATCTGGAAATTGGCTTCGAGATGCAACGGCCGCGGAAAATGCTGGCGGCAGGCGCGCAGCACGTAACGCATATCGCGTTGCAAATCGGCAAACGGCGGTTTGAGATCATAATCGCGGATGAGCTCGTTAAGCGCACGGCGCAAACCCAGTTTACCGGGGTAATAATAACGGTAGGACGGTATGTCGGACTCAATGTGGTCGGTGGACACCGCCGGCCGCACGAAAATGAAGTTGTTGTGAAAATAGGTGCGGTGCAGGATCTTGCACGACACCGAATTAAAATAGGTTTCCGCCAGTTCAGGCTGCTTGTGATAAGTCAGCAGGCCGATGAAGTGCATCTTGATCTGGCGCCAGGCAGTATCGCCCAGCCCGCCCGCGCCGAATTCCCGTTCCAAGCGCTCGGCGCCCTCGTTCACCCGCAGGTCGTAGAATTTGATGCGTTCCGCCGAAGCGCGCTGCACCCCCGCCCAATCCTGATTTTCAAAGCGTTCCTTGGCGGCCTTGCTGGTGGCGCGGAAAATCCGGTAATGCTTGTCGAAGCCTTCCAGGATGGCCTGCGCCACCGAATAGGCAACCTGATTCTGTCCGAGTTCGCGGAATGATTGTTGCATAAACCTAGATTTTCGCTTGTTTGGGACGCAAGGTGTGAAAAATCACCGCCAATCCCGCCAGCACAAATACGATAAACCACAGCAGCGCCCACTGCGGAATGGAAAGCCCGAGCCAGCTCCATATAATTTTCCCGCAATCGCCCGAGCCTTTGAAAACCAGAGGCAGCGCCTTGGTCAGGGGAAACGCCTCCAGCATATATTCCAGATCCGGCCCGCAAGCCACGGCTTGCGACGGAGGGGAGTTTTGCAGCCACACGTGGCGCCCGGCGATGGCCGCGCCGATGGCCGCGCACAGTGACAGCGTTACGGCATAAGCCATCTTGCCGGTCCTCCCGGGATTGTGTATCGCCCCTGCCAGCGCCACAACGCCGGTGGCGATAAAGGCCATGCGCTGGAAGATGCACAAGGGGCACGGCTCCAGATGCTGTACGTGCTGCAAATAAAGTCCGAAGCCGAACAGGCCGGCACAGGCCAGAAACAGGGCCAGGAAAATCAGGCGTACTTTCATGGTATAGCCAAGTTTGCGTTCAAATAAGCTAATGATTTTACCTGTCTTTAGGCCGGAGGCAATAGCAGCAACTGAGGTGATTTTGTGTCCACAAAAAAAACCGGCACTGTCTCTGGTGACAGTGCCGGTTTGTTTGCTGCCGGCCTGCGCGGTATCGGGTGAGTACTTTTTCCTGCGTGCCGGAAGCACGGCACTCAACCCTGCGACCGCAGCGCGCCCTTTATTTCATATGCTTGTTGACCAGCTTGGTCATTTCAAACA
>JBOIFQ010000078.1:0-26842 GCA_050741655.1 Burkholderiales bacterium
AGTTGTTCAATAAATTGAGCGATGCGCTGCGCGGCTTCCAGGCATTCATGAAAAGGGGCAACCAGCGCAATGCGCACAAAATTTTCCCCCGGGTTGATTCCCCGCGCTTCGCGCGCGAGATAACTTCCCGGCAACACCGCGACATTATAGTCGCGATACAGCAGCCATGCGAATTCGGTATCGGCCAAAGGTGTGCGCGCCCACAAATAAAATCCGCCTTGCGGTATTTCAAGCTCGGGCATTAGTTTTTTTAAAACCGGCGTGACGTGCGTGAATTTTTCCCGGTACAGGCGCCGGTTTTCGATCACATGTTCTTCATCGTTCCAGGCGGCGTTGCTGGCGGCCTGCACCGGCGGGCTCATGGCGCCGCCGTGATATGTGCGGTAAAGATGAAATTTACTGATAATTTGCGCATCGCCAGCCACGAATCCGGAGCGCAAGCCCGGCACGCTGGAGCGTTTGGACAGACTGCCGAACACTACCAGGCGCGGGAAACTGTTTCTTCCCAGTTTTTGCGCCGCTTCCAAGCCACCCAGCGGCGGGCTGCGTTCGTCAAAATACAACTCGGAATAACATTCATCGGCAGCGATGGTGAAACCATATTGATCAGATAGCTCAAACAGTTTTTCCCATTCCTGCAGCGTCATTACGCTGCCGCCGGGATTGCCGGGCGAGCAGACGTATATCAGTTGGGTGCGTTGCCAAACAGTCTCTTCCAGTTCCTCGAATTTCAGGGCGTAATTATTCTCGGGCAGCAAATTCAAAAAATGCGGCGTCGCTCCGGCAAGAAACGCCGCGCCTTCATAAATCTGGTAAAACGGATTGGGGCAGATCACGGCCGCTTGCGCAGCGTTGCGGTCTATCACGGTTTGCGCGAGGGCAAACAGGGCTTCGCGGGTGCCGTTCACCGGCAGGATTTGATTTTCCGCGCTGATTTCGCTTAAGCCGAAACGGCGTTTCAGCCATTCCGCAATCGCCGCGCGCAGATTAGAGCGGCCCTGGGTTGTGGGATAATTCGCCAGCCCGTCGAGGCTATCCGTCAGCGTTTTCTTGATGAATTCGGGTGTGGGATGCCTGGGTTCGCCGATCGAAAGATTAATCGGCGTGAGATCCGGATTCGGTGTGATGCCCGCAAACAGTTGCGCCAGTTTCTGGAATGGGTAGGGTTGCAGGCGGTTGAGATGAGGATTCATATTCAGGTGCCAAGAAGGCGTCATTATAAGTGGGGGTGGGTTTGCTCACAAAACAAAAAATAATTGCCGTGACGGCGCTGCTGACCGGTGCGACCGTGTGGGGGCTCATCTGGTATCCCTACCGGGTTTTGCGGGAAGCGGGGATTGCGGGCGATACCGCGACTTTTATCACTTATTTTCTCGCTTTGCTCGCGGGTTTGTTTTTTTACCGCGGTGCGCTCAAGGAAATCCGCCGTGGCGGGTGGATAGTGCTGTGGATCGGTTTGAGCGCGGGCTGGACCAATCTGGCTTATGTGCTAGCGGTGATAGACGGCGAAGTAGTGCGCGTGCTGCTGCTGTTTTATGTCGCGCCGCTGTGGACGGTGATTCTGGCGCGAATGCTGCTGAAGGAGCAGCTCAACGTCTATGGCGTACTGGTGGTGCTGCTTTCATTTGCGGGTGCGGCGACCATGCTCTGGCAACCCGCAAGCGGTTTACCGCTGCCGCAAAATTCGGCGGAATGGCTGGGTTTGTCCGCCGGTTTGATGTTCGCGCTCTCCAACGTGCTGGCGCGCAAGGCGCAGGGCGTCAGTCTCGAGCTCAAAGCGCTGAGTATTTGGACTGGAGTCGCGCTGCTGGGATTGTTCGCGGCGCTGTGCACCGGCCATGCTTTACCGGCACAACTTGATTACCGCGATGGGCTGCTGCTGCTGATGGTTGCGCTGGTCATTTTCCTGGTAAATCCCGTGGTGCAGTACGGCTTGAGTCAGGTCAGCGCCAATCGCGCCATAGTGATTTTCATGTTCGAACTGGTGGTGGGGGCGGTATCCGCTTACATCTTGGCGCATGAAACAATCAGTCTGCGGGAAACTATCGGCGGCGCAATGATTGTTGCGGCGAGTGTGCTGTCCGGCCGTCTCGAACAGGCCTGAGTCAGCGCGTGTTCGATTGTTCCTCGAACGCCGGCAAATGCGCCGCCGCTTTCCAGCCCGGCTTGCGATGTTCGACCACCACGCTGGTGAAAATACCGCCGCGCACGAAAAATCTGGCGCTCAGACGCATGAAGCGCGGTTTCAGCGCGGCCACCAAGTCATCGAGAATGCGGTTAGTGACCGCCTCGTGGAAAGCGCCTTGGTTGCGGAAAGACCAGATGTAGAGCTTGAGGCTTTTCAACTCCACGCATCTGCGGTCGGCAACGTAATCCAGCGTCAGCCGCGCGAAATCCGGCTGGCCGGTTTTCGGGCACAGACAGGTAAACTCGGGAATTTCCATGTGAATCAAATAGTCCCGGCCGGTCTTGGGGTTTAAAAATGTTTCCAGCATCTGGCGCGGCTTATTCGGCATTCACCTGTCTCGCTTAAACTCGGTTAAAATAATGCAGCGTTTCCGGCTGCAAATTATAACCCTTTAACCTAACTAAAAAAATTGCGCCTCAACCAAATCAAACTCGCTGGATTCAAATCTTTCGTGGATCCGGCTCACATCCCGATTCCGGGACAGCTGGTGGGCATTGTCGGCCCCAACGGCTGCGGCAAATCCAATATTATAGATGCGGTGCGCTGGGTTCTGGGCGAATCGCAGGCACGCCATCTGCGCGGGGAAACCATGCAGGACGTGATATTCAACGGCTCCGGTGAACGTGCGCCGGTATCGCGCGCCAGCGTCGAGCTGATCTTCGACAACAGTCTCGGCAAGGCCGCCGGCCAGTGGTCGAGTTACGCCGAAATTTCCGCCAAGCGCATACTGCAGCGCAACGGCGAATCAAACTACTACATCAACAACACCCATGTGCGGCGCCGCGACGTGACCGATATTTTTTTAGGCACCGGGCTGGGGCCGCGCGCTTACGCCATTATCGAGCAAGGCATGATCTCGCGCATCATCGAAGCCAAGCCCGAGGAATTGCGTATATTCCTGGAAGAAGCCGCGGGGGTGTCGAAATACCGCGAACGGCGGCGTGAAACGGAATTGCGGCTCAAGGATACGCGCGAGAATCTGTTGCGTGTAGCCGACGTAAGGCTGGAGCTGGAAAATCAATTGCAGCGTCTGGGTGAACAGGCGCGCATCGCAGCGCAATATCGCGATCTGCAAAACCAGCTGCATACTGCGCAAAATCTCCTGTGGCTGATCAAGAAGCAGGACGCGCAAGCTGGCCGCAACCGGGTCGAGCGCGAAATCCAGAAACTCAGCAACGAGTTGGAAGTGGAAACCGCCCGTTTGCGCGAAGTCGAGACCCGTCTGGAGCAGGTGCGCGCCAGTCATTACGGCGCGAGTGACGCGGCACATCTAGCGCAAGGCGAGCTCTATGCCGCCAACGGCGAAGTGGCGCGGCTCGAACAACAAATACAGCATGTGCGTGAAAACCGCCAACGTATCGAAGCACAACTCGGCGCGCTGCGCCAGCAGCTGGTGCAACTGGAAAACCATAAGGAGTCGGCGCAGCAGACTTTAGCGCAATTGCAAGGCGAACTGGCGCTGGCGCAACAGCAAATCGAGGTGGCGCAGCACCAGGCCGATGCCGAGGCGAAATTGCTCCCGCAAGCGGAAGCAGCGTTCCGCGCCGGCCTCAATCGGGTCACTGATATGCAGCGCGAGCTTGCTCAAACCCGGCAATCGGCGCAGATCGAGGAGACACATCTGGGCCACGCGCAAAAAATGCTCGAGCAGCTCGCAGCACGGCAAGCGCGCTTGAGTGCAGAGCGTGAAGCGCTGCCTAAAACCGACTCGGTTCAATTGCCGCGCTTGCAGCAGGAACAGATGCAATCCGCGCAAGCGTTGCAAGAGAAACAGCACAAGCTGGAAACGCTGCTGCAAGGTGTGCCCGAACTGGAACATAAAAAAGACGCACTCAATCAAAGCTTGCAGACACAGGAACAGGCACTGGCGGGATTGGCGGCACGGCTCGACACCCTGAAACAGCTTCAATTGCGGCTGCAAACCGACGGCAAGCTGCAGCCCTGGCTCGCCAAACACGGGCTGGAAAATGTACGCAGGCTGTGGCGCGAGCTGAAAATCGAGCAAGGCTGGGAAAATGCGCTGGAAAACGTATTGCGCGAGCGTCTGAGTGCGGTGGGCATGAATGAAAATATCGGAATTCGGGAATTGCTGAACGATGCGCCGCCGGCCAAGCTTACGGTGTTTGTTTTGCCCCAGCCGGGCACTGCTGCGAAAACACAACACGGCTTGAAGCCGCTGCTCGATTTGGTGAGTTGCAGCAACCTGGGAATCAGCGCTTTGCTCGCGGATTGGCTGCATAACGTCTATTGCGCGGGCACGGCGCCGCTGGCAGAACGCGAGCAGTTGCCGCCGGGAGCGCTGCTGGCCAGCCGCGAGGGTCATCTTTTCACCCGCAACAGCGTGTCATTCCATGCGGCAGATTCGGAACTGCACGGCGTACTCGCGCGCAGCCGTGAAATTGAACTGCTGCAAGCGCAGCAGCGTAATCAACAGGCGTTGATCGAGCAGGGACGTCAGGCACTGGACGCTTTGCAACAGGAATGGCAATCCCTGCAAACGCAGACCACGGCATTGAGAAGCGAAGTCGAAGTCTTGCAGTCGCATCTGCATCAAGCGCAAATCGAAATCCTGAAATTCACCCAGAGCAGTGAGCAAACGCAACGCCGCGGCGGGCAGATTGCCGCCGAGCTTGAGGAAATACGCTTACAGACAGAATATGAAAGCTCGCAGCAACAAACAGCCGAAATCAATTTGGCCGCTTTCCAGCGCCAGGTCACGGCGCTGGTAGAGCAGGCGCAGCTTGCGCAGGATGAGCATGGGGTGGCGGAAACCCGGCTGAACACGCAGCGTAATGAGCTTACTGCGGTGCAGCGTGCGCTGCATGAATCCGGTTTTTTGTATAAAGAAAATATTAATAAAATCAATAATATAAATAATTCTATTAAAGTAATAGACGAGCAGATAAATGGGCTCGTTACTAATCATGCGCAAGCCACCGAAGAAGAAAAAAGTCTGGACGAGGCGCCGCATCAGGAACAGTTGCAACTGGCTTTGCAGGCCCGGCAAGCCAGAGAACAGGCCTTGGCTGCGGCGCGCAACAAGCTGGAAGAAATCACAACCGCCCAGCGGCAGACCGAGGAAGAACGGCTCGCTGTCGAGCACAAGCTGGAACCTTTGCGTAACCGCATTCATGAAATGCGGCTCAAGGAACAGGAAGCACGCTTGAACGAAGAGCAATACGCCGGACAGTTGCGCGCGGCCGGTGCCAACGAAGAGGAATTGGCAGCGCTGCTGCAAAAAGGCATGCGCGCGTCATCGCTCGCCAGCGAAATCACCCGCCTGAATGATGAAATTGCGGCGCTGGGCGCGGTCAACCTGGCGGCGCTGGAAGAATTGCAAACCGCGCAGGAGCGCAAAAATTATCTCGACAATCAGGCCCGTGATCTGGAGCAGGCGGTAGAGACGCTGGAAAACGCGATTCGCCGCATCGACCGTGAAACGCGCGAACGCCTGATGGAGACTTTCAGTACCGTCAACCGCCATTTGAACGAACTGTTCCCGACGCTGTTTGGTGGCGGCCATGCCAAATTGGTATTGAGCGGCGAAGAAATTCTCGACAGCGGCGTGCAAGTCATCGCCCAGCCGCCGGGAAAAAAGAACGCTTCCATCCACCTGCTCTCGGGCGGCGAAAAAGCGCTCACCGCGCTGGCGCTGGTGTTCTCGCTGTTCCAGCTGAACCCGGCGCCGTTCTGCCTGCTGGATGAAGTGGACGCGCCGCTCGACGATAGCAATACCGAGCGCTTTTGCGATTTAGTGAAAAAAATGTCCGTACAGACACAATTCCTGTTCATCAGTCATAATAAAATCACCATGGAAATAGCCAACCAACTCATCGGCATCACCATGCCCGAGCAGGGCGTGTCGCGCGTGGTGGCGGTGGATATCGAAGAGGCGATGAAAATGAGGGAAGAAGCCGTCGCCTAAGACCGCACCCATCATGAGCGACTTGCAACTCAGCTTGCTGGGCATAGGCATCCTGGTCGTAGCCGCGATAGTTTTATTCAATTGGCTGCAGGAAAAAAATTACCGGCGCAATTCGGAGTCCGCTTTCCGGGGGCAATTCCAGGATGTTTTGCTGCAGCCGCAAAACGCTGCTCCCGCCGCGGAGCGCGAAAGAGTGGAGCCGCGGCTGGGCGGCATTGACATAGCCGAAACCGCTTCCCCTGCCTTGTCTCAATCCGGTTTCATGGATGCCGCTTTTGATCCGGCTATCGCCTGTGTGGCTGAAATCAGCCGCGCTCAGCCGTTTTCCCAGGAAGAAACCCGCGCGCTGATTAAGCTCGAACTCGGACGCAAGCTCGCCTATCAGGGTTATCATCAAAAGAGCCAGGTTTGGGAAAAACTGGTTGAGAACAGCGGACCTTATTCCCGCTTCAAAATAAGTCTGCAGCTTGCCGACCGTTCAGGTTTCGTCAACCAGGCGCAACTCGCCATGTTCTGCGGCCAGCTTGAGGGTTTTGCCGAACACACCGCGGCCGAACTCATGCTGCCGGATCGCGGTGCGGCAATGGAACAGGCGGTGGAGCTGGACGAATTTTGCGCCGCAGTGGATATCTCCATCGGCCTTAACGTGGTGGCCCAAGGCGAACAGGCTTTCACCGGCACCAAGCTGCGCGCCTTGTGCGAAGCGGCCGGGCTCAAGTTGATGGGCGATGGCGCGTTTCACAGCCTCAACGAGCAGGGCGAAAGCCTGTTCGTGCTTTCCAATCATGAAACCGCGCCCTTCGCGGCGGAACAGATCAAGAATCTTTCCACTCCCGGCGTCACCTTGCTGCTGGATGTACCACGGGTCGCCGCGGGCTTGCGCGCTTTCGATCAAATGCTCTCTTGCGGCAAGCAGCTGGCGGCAAATTTGAACGGCGTGCTGGTGGACGATAACCGCGTGGCGCTGAATGACGCCGGCGTGGAAAAAATTCGCGAGCAGTTGCGCACCATTTATAAATTAATGGACGCCAGCAATATCAGCGCCGGCAGTGCGCGCGCTTTGAGGC
Source organism: Burkholderiales bacterium (assembly GCA_050741655.1). Classification (GTDB taxonomy): domain Bacteria; phylum Pseudomonadota; class Gammaproteobacteria; order Burkholderiales; family JAHFRG01; genus JAHFRG01. The sequence goes on from JBOIFQ010000078.1 coordinate 7,181, forward strand.
TTTTTTCTTGAATGAAAGCGCCGGCGGAAGTCGTCGCCCGGTTGCGCGCCCTGCGTGAAAATCTGGAGCGATACAACCACGAATATTACGTGCTGGATGCGCCCAGCGTTCCCGACAGCGAATACGACCGGCTGTTCCATGAATTGCAGGACCTGGAAACACGTTATCCGGCTCTGATCACAGCGGATTCGCCCACGCAACGCGTGGGTGGTGCGGCGCTGAAAGAATTGCCGAAGGTGCGGCACCGCGTGGCCATGTTGTCCATCAAGACCGAAACCGACGCCGAAGGCGCGATCGCGTTTGATAAACAGACCAGAAAGAAGCTTGACTTGGCGGAAAACGCGCCGCCCATCGAATACGCCGCCGAACTCAAGTTTGACGGGTTGGCGATCAGCCTGCGCTACGCAGACGGTGTGCTGGTACGCGCGGTCACGCGCGGTGATGGCGAAGTGGGCGAAGACGTAACCCGGAACATCCGCACCATTAAACAGATTCCGTTGCGGCTGCGTGCAGATCATCCACCCGCGCTGCTCGAAGTGCGGGGAGAAATCTATATGCGCCGCGTGGATTTCGAACGGCTCAATGACCAGCAGCGTAAAGCGGGCGAGAAAACTTTTATCAATCCGCGCAATACCGCGGCCGGCGCGGTGCGGCAGCTGGATCCGGCGATTACCGCCAAGCGCCCTTTGTCTTTTTTTGCTTACGGCCTGGGTGAGGTGAAGAATTGGAAAAATCAACCCATGACGCATAGCGCCATGCTGGATCGGTTCGCCGGGTTTGCGCTGCCGGTTTGCGCCGAGCGCGCGGTGGCGCAGGGCGCGCAAGGGCTGATTGCGTTTCATCGCCGGATCGCAGCCAAGCGCGATCAGCTGCCGTTCGATATCGATGGCGTGGTTTATAAAGTCAACAGCCTGGAGCTTCAGATCAAACTGGGCTTCCGCGACCGCGAACCGGTGTGGGCGGTGGCGCATAAGTACCCGGCGCAGGAAGAACTCACCACGGTTCTGGATATTGAAGTGCAAGTCGGGCGCACCGGCAAACTCACTCCGGTGGCGCGTCTGGCGCCGGTATTCGTCGGCGGCGTCACGGTGACCAACGCGACGCTGCATAACGAGGACGAGATCAAACGCAAGGATGTGCGCAGCGGCGACACCGTCAGCGTGCGCCGCGCCGGCGATGTGATTCCCGAAGTCGTGAGCGTGGTGTTCGAGCGGCGGCCGAAGAACGCGCGCAAATTCAGCATGCCGCAACAGTGCCCGGAGTGCGGTTCGAAAGTAGTGCGCCAGGAAGACGAAGCCGCCGCGCGCTGCAGCGGCGGATTGTTCTGTCCCGCGCAGCGCAAGCAGGCTTTGCTGCATTTCGCCGCGCGCCGCGCCCTCGACATCGAAGGCTTGGGCGAGAAACTGGTGGATCAGCTGGTGGATCAGCAAAGCGTGAAAACTCCGGCGGATTTGTATAAGCTGGGGCTTGCGGCGCTGGCGGGTCTGGAGCGCATGGCGGAAAAATCCGCCGGCAATCTGCTGACGGCGATTGAAAACAGCAAACGCACTACTTTGCCGCGTTTCATCTACGCGCTCGGCATCCGCAATGTAGGAGAAGCGACGGCAAAGGATCTGGCGCGGCATTACGGCCGCCTGGATAAGCTGATGCAGGCGAGCGAGAAGGAATTGCTGCAAGTGCCCGATGTGGGACCCATCGTGGCGCAAAGCATCGCGCAGTTTTTCGCCGAGCGGCACAACCGCGAAGTGATCGAGCAATTGCGCGGCTGCGGAGTAAGCTGGCCGGAGAGCGCAGGCGCGCCAACCAAAATAGCGACGGCGGTAAGCGGCAAGACTTTTGTGCTCACCGGCACGCTGCCGCATCTGAGCCGCGAGGATGCGAAAGAAAAAATCGAGGCGCAAGGCGGCAAGGTCAGCGCTAGCGTTTCCGCTAAAACCGATTTTGTGGTCGCCGGCGCCGAGCCCGGCGGCAAATTGGCGAAAGCGCGGGAATTGGGTGTCCAGGTTCTGGACCAAGCCGGGTTGCTGAAATTGCTGGGAGAACGGATTTTGAGGAGAGCAAAAACCGAATGAACAAAATACGCAAAGCGGTATTTCCGGTGGCCGGCATGGGCACGCGTTTTCTGCCCGCCACCAAGGCCAGTCCCAAGGAAATGCTGCCCATCGTGGACAAACCGCTGATCCAGTACGCGGTCGAGGAAGCGGTGTGCGCCGGTATTACCGAGCTGATTTTCATCACCGGCCGCGGCAAGCGTGCGATCGAAGATCATTTCGACAAGGCTTATGAAATCGAGACTGAACTGCAGGCGCGCGGCAAAAGAGAATTGCTGAAATCGGTGCAGGACGTCATCCCCAAGCACGCGCGCTGCATCTATGTGCGTCAGACGGAGGCGCTGGGCCTGGGACATGCCGTGCTGTGCGCCGCCAATGTGATTGGCGATGAGCCGTTCGCGGTGATTCTGGCCGACGACCTGATTGATGCCGAGCCTTCGGCGATAAAACAGATGCTAGCGGTGCATGGCAAATATCATAGCTCGGTGCTGGGAGTGCAGGGTGTGCCGAAAAAAGACACACCGCAATACGGCATAGTCAAAACCAGCGCGCTGGCGCCCAAACTGCATGTCATCACCGGCATCGTGGAAAAACCCAAACCCGGCAAAGCGCCTTCGACCCTGGGCGTGGTCGGGCGTTATATTCTGACGCCGCGAATTTTTCATTATCTGGAAAACATCAAACCCGGCGCGGGCGGAGAAATCCAGCTCACCGACGCGATTGCCGCGCTGCTCAGGGAAGAGCCGGTGCTCGCGCATGAATTTGCCGGCACGCGTTACGATTGCGGCTCCAAGCTGGGTTATCTGAAGGCCACGCTGGTGTATGCAACCAGGCATCCTGAAATCGGCAGGGAATTCAGCGCTTATTTACGCTCTATACAAAAAAATACTTAACCTGAACATATTATGAATTTATCACGGGATGAAGCCTGGACCATTCTGAATTCCGCCGATGAAGTTTGTTCCGCTGCGGCAGTGGCCGAGGCGATACGGCGCGTCGCGAGCGAAATCACCGGCGTGCTCGCCCAGCGGCAGCCCCTGGTGTTGAGCGTGATGGGCGGCGCGGTGGTGTTTACCGGGCAGTTGCTGCCGTTGCTGAAGTTCCCGCTGGATTTTGATTACATCCATGTCTCGCGTTACGACAACGAAACCGCCGGCGGCCTGATCAACTGGAAAGTCGCGCCGCGCGAAAATGTCAAAGGGCGCACGGTGCTGGTGCTCGACGATATACTCGACGAAGGACAAACCCTGCATGCGATACGCGGACGCATACTGAATGCGGGCGCGCAATCCTTTTACTGCGCGGTGCTGGCGGATAAAGCCACCGGCAAGGAAAAACCCATACGCGCAAATTTTGTCGGCGTCACCGTTCCCAATCGTTATGTATTCGGTTGCGGCATGGACGCTTACGGCACCTGGCGCAACCTGCCGGCGATTTACGCCTTGAAACAACAGTGACTGAAAAGAGAAAAAACATGCTGGCAATCATCGGCGGCACGGGTCTGACCCAGCTTGCCAACCTGGAACTCGCGCACCGCGAAGTGGTACGCACTCCATACGGCGAGCCGTCCTGCGCGCTCACTTTCGGCAAGCTCAAAGGGCAAGATGTGATTTTCCTGGCGCGCCATGGCTATGGCCATACCATTCCGCCGCACCAGGTAAATTACCGCGCCAACATCTGGGCTCTGCATGCGCGCCAGGCGACGCACATCGTTTCGGTCGCCGCGGTAGGCGGCATCCGCGCTGATCTCGCTCCCGGAACCATCGCCATTCCGGATCAGATTATTGATTACACCCATAGCCGCGCGCATACTTTTTTCGATGGTACGGACCAGCCGGTCACGCATATTGATTTTACCTGGCCGTATTGCGAGGATTTGCGCCAGCGCTTCATCCGCGCCGCGCAAAAAGCCGGACAAAAAGTCGTGGCTGGCGGCGTGTACGGCGCCACCCAGGGGCCGCGGCTGGAAAGCGCGGCGGAGATTCGCCGCATGGAACAGGATGGCGCCGATATGGTGGGCATGACCGGCATGCCGGAAGCGGCGCTGGCGAAGGAACTCGGGCTGTGTTACGCGGCCATAGCGGTGGTAGCCAACCACGCCGCGGGCAAGGGCGACAGCGCGCAGGCGATTCATTTTGAAAACCTGGAAACAGTGATGCAGCAAGCGATGGACCGGGTGCGGATTATTCTGGGAAATCTGGTGGAAAGCGATGGCGGTTAGGGATGTTCTGAAAATGGGCGACGCGCGGCTGCTGGAACCCGCAAAACCGGTCAAGCAGTTCGACACGCCCGAACTGCACGCACTGATCGCCGACATGCACGACACCATGGAAGCATTGAACGGCGCGGGACTGGCCGCGCCGCAAATCGGGGTGCTGCTGCAGGTGGCGATTTTCGGTGTGACGCGCAACCCGCGCTATCCGGATGCCGAGGAAGTACCTTACACCGTGCTCATCAATCCCAAGCTCACGCCGCTGGGCAAGGAAACGGAAGAAGGCTGGGAGGGCTGCCTGAGCGTGCCTGGCATGCGCGGGCTGGTGCCGCGCCACAAAAAACTGCGCTATCAGGGTTATGATCAATTCGGCAAGGCGCTGGATCGCAGCGTGGAAGGTTTTCATGCGCGCGTGGTGCAGCATGAATGCGACCATTTGCAGGGAATTCTCTATCCGATGCGCATCCGGGATCTGCGCGACTTTGGTTTCAGCGAGGTTTTGTTTCCCGGCCAGCTGACGCAGGACGGATAACGCCGGTCCTCAGGCGCTTAACGCCTGCAGCAGTTCCGCCTCTATCTGTACCACTTTCTTGTTGTGGTTCAGTGCTTCTCCGTCAATCAGGAACACGTCTTCGGCGCGCTCGCCCAGGGTGTTGATTTTCGCCGTATGCATGTTGATCTGGTAATTCACCAGCACGCGCGCGATGCTGTAAAGCAGACCCGGGCGGTCGGCGGCGGTGACGGAAAGAATATGCTGTGCGCCGCGCTCGTCGGGGCGAATAGTGACTTCCGGTGCGATGGGAAAATGCTTGACGTGACGGCTCAGGCGTCCTTTGACCGGCGCTTCAAGCGGCGCCTGGGTGGCGATGCGTTGTGCCAGCTCATGCTCAATGAAGCCGATTAAATCGCGGTAGTGCGCGGTTTTGTTGGATGGATCCAGTACCAGGAAACTGTCGAGCGCGTAATGATGGCGCGTAGTGTGAATTTTGGCTTCCACGATGTTGTAGCTGATGCGCTCGAAAAAACCGCAAATGCGCGCGAACAAATCTTTCTGGTCCGGGGTGTAAATCAATACCTGCAATCCTTCGCCGATGGCGGAGAGCCGCGCCTTGACGATGGGAACAGCAGAATTGACGCGCGACCACAGCTGGCGCGTATGCCAGGAGATTTCCTGCGCATCGTGGCGCAGAAAATACGCGGTGTCGAGTTGCGACCACAGCGCCTGGTGCGCATCTTCACGCAAGGCATAGAGCCGGAGGGTGTCGAGCGCTTCGGTCTGACGTGTCTGCAAAAAACTGTCGCGTGGAACCACGTCGCCGCTCAGGTGTTTGCGCGTCAGCCAGAACAAATCCTCGAGCAGTTTGCCTTTCCAGGCGTTCCACACCTTGGGGCTGGTGCCGCGGATGTCGGCCACCGTCAACAGATAAAGCGCGATCAGATTGCGCTCATTGCCCACGCGCCGGGAAAAAGCTTCGATCACACCCGGATCGGACAAATCCTGTTTTTGCGCCGTGGCGGACATGGTTAAATGGTTTTCCACCAGCCACACCACTAGCGCCGTATCCTCGGCGCTCAAGCCATGCTGTTTGCAGAAGCGCCGCGCATCCGTTTTGCCGAGTGTTGAATGATCGCCGCCGCGCCCTTTGGCGATATCGTGAAACAGTCCCGCCAGAAGCAGCACTTCCTGACGCGGAAATTCGCTCATCAACCGGCTGCACAGCGGATACTCGTGCGCGAATTCCATCAGGGTGAAGCGGCGCAGATTGCGCACCACCTTGAGAATATGCTCGTCCACGGTGTAAACATGAAACAGGTCGTGCTGCATCTGTCCAACAATTTTGCCGAATGCCGGCAGATAAGCGCCCAGCACATCATACTGGTTCATGCGGCGTAATTCGTGCGTGATGCCAGAAGGCTGGCGCAGGATTTGCATGAACAGGGCGCGGTTTTTGGCGCTGCGGCGAAATGCCGGATTGATTTTATTTTTTGCGCGCCATAGCGCACGCAAGGTGGCGGCGCTCATGCCCTTGAGCCCGGGATGCTGTTGCAACAGCAGAAAGCTTTCCAGTATCGCCGTGGGTTCCTTCACGAATAAATTTTCGTGACGTGCTTCGAGCAATTCGTTGCGGCTTTGGAAGTGTTCGTTGACGGGCGCCGCCGCGGCCGGCGCGGGCGCGATTTTGGCGCGCAGATTCAGCAGCAAAATGGTGTTGAGCTGGCTCACCGACTTGGCGGTGCGGTAATAGCGCTGCATCAGCATTTCGCTGGCGCGGCGGTGCGCGCCGTCGCTCAAGCCGTATTGCGCGGCCAGTGCACCCTGGAAATCGAACAGCAGCCGGTCCTCACGGCGCAGGGCGAGATAATGCAAACGTATGCGCAAATCCTGCAAGAAAGTCTCGTGCTGCTTGATTTGGCGCGCTTCATGCACGGTAATCAGGCCGCGCCGGGCGAGGCCGAGCCAGGTCTTGCCGTAACCGCAAACTTGCGCGATCCACAGAATGCTTTGCAGATCGCGCAGCCCTCCGGGACTTTCCTTTAAATTCGGTTCCAGATTGTTGGCGGTGTCGTGAAAGCGCGTATGGCGCTGCTGTTGCTCCAGTTGCTTGGCCTGGGCAAAAGCCTGGGTATTCAATATTTCTTCCATCGCTTGCTTGAATTTGCGCAACAACGCCTGGCTGCCAAACAGCAGCCGCGCTTCCAGCAGATTGGTTTGCACCGTTACATCCTTGCGCGCTTCTTCCTGGCACTGCGAGAGGGTGCGCACGCTGTGACCGACTTCGAGTCCGATATCCCAAAGCAGGCCGATGAAGCGCTCGAGTTGCGCTTGCAGCACCAGATCCGCGCTATCGCGCAGCAACACCAGCAAATCAATATCCGAATAGGGATAAAGCTCGCCGCGGCCATAACCCCCGGCGGCCAGCAGCGCCATGGATTTGGGTAAATGCAACTCTTTACACAGCCCTTGCAGAACCTCGTCTATAAGCTTGCGCTGGCCGCCGAGCAGCCGCGGCGGGGATGGATTTTTTTGATACTCGCGTTCGAGTTTTTCCCGGCGCTCGCCCAGGACTTGTTTCCATTGCAGGTGCGAGTCAGCGTATTGCGCCGCATTCGGCAGCGCCGTCATCGGGGAAAACCCGGCTTGGAGGGCGTATTGGCGGATAAGGTCAACACTTCGTAACCGGTCTCGGTCACCAGTACAGTGTGCTCCCATTGCGCGGACAGACTGTGATCCTTGGTGACGATGGTCCAGCCGTCGGCCAGCTGGCGGATCTCGGCCTTGCCGGCGTTGATCATGGGCTCGATGGTACAAATCATTCCCGGCGCGAGCTTCAATCCGGTGCCGGGTTTGCCGTAGTGCAGGACCTGCGGCTCTTCGTGGAATTTGCTGCCGATGCCATGTCCGCAGAATTCGCGCACCACGCTGTAACCGTGGCTTTCGGCGTGAAACTGAATGGCATAGCCGATGTCGCCCAACTGCGCGCCGGGTTTCACCGTTTCAATGCCGCGCCACATGCACTGGTAGGTGATTTCGCACAGTCTCCTGGCCTGAATCGAAGCTTCGCCCACGAAAAACATGCGGCTGGTATCGCCGTGGTAACCATGCTTGATGACGGTGACATCGAGATTGACGATATCGCCGGTCTTGAGTTTTTTGTCTCCCGGCACGCCGTGGCACACCACGTGGTTGACCGAAGTGCAAATCGAGCAGGGGTAGGGCGCATAACCAGGCGGCGCGTAATTCAAAGGCGCGGGAATGGTGTCTTGTACCTTGACCATGTAATCGTGGCACAGGCGATCCAGTTCGCCGGTGGTGATGCCCGGCTTGACGTGAGGCTGAATGTAATCCAGCACCTCGGATGCGAGCTTTCCGGCCACGCGCATTTTTTCGATTTCCGGGGCGGATTTAATGCTGACCGGCATGAAAGGTTTCATTTAAGACGAGCAAAGGGACTAAGAATAGTGGAAGGCGTGCAATAAGGCAATTTGGCTGCTCGAGTGGGGACTTTTGGCGCACCATGCTGCTGTTCTTGAGCATAAACCATAGAAAATGTTACAATTTACAGTTAGTTTGACCGTGAAGAGCGGGTAGCGCTCGCGGCCGGCTAAAAATACACACATCCGCTCAAGTACAGGGTGCTCGTTCGCGAGTGATTTGAGGCGGGTGGAGGCTTAACCCTTACTGGAGATTTATATGTCAGTCACCATGCGGCAGATGCTGGAAGCCGGGGTTCATTTCGGGCACCAAACCCGTTACTGGAACCCCAAAATGGCCCCTTATATTTTCGGCCATCGCAACAAAATCCATATTATCAATCTGGAAAAGACGCTGGCTTTGTACCAGGACGCGCTGAAATATCTGCGCCAACTGGCGGCCAACAAAGGCACCATCCTGTTTGTCGGCACCAAGCGCCAGGCGCGTGAAATCATCAAGGAAGAAGCGCTGCGCTGCGGTTCTCCCTATGTGGATTACCGCTGGCTGGGCGGCATGCTCACCAACTTTAAAACCATCAAGCAGTCCACCAAGCGCCTCAAGGAACTGGACACCATGGCGGAAGACGGCACTTTCGACAAAATGTCGAAGAAAGAAGCGCTCAAGTACCAGCGTGAGCGCGTCAAGCTGGAACGCAGCCTGGGCGGCATCAAGGACATGAACGGTTTGCCCGATGCCGTATTCGTGATTGACGTCGGCTACCAGAAAATTGCCATCACCGAAATCAACAAGCTGGGCATCCCGGTGGTCGGCGTGGTGGACACCAACCATAACCCGGAAGGCATCACTTATGTGATTCCCGGCAATGACGATTCCAGCCGCGCCATCCGGCTCTACGCACGCGGCGTGGCCGATGCCATACTCGAAGGCCGCGGCCAGATCATACGCGAAATCGTCAAGGATGATTTCGTCGAAGTCGAGCCGGCGGAAGAGCCGTTGCCGGAATAACCTGAAAAGGGGCGCAAGCCCCTTTTTTTTACAACATATTGAGGGCAAGTCAAAAGTGGAAATTACCGCAGGCATGGTCAAGGAGCTGCGCGAGATCACCGGTCTTGGCATGATGGAATGCAAGAAGGCGTTGACCGAAGCCCACGGCGACCTGAGGGCGGCGGAGGATTTGCTGCGCATCAAAAGCGGCGCCAAGGCGAGCAAAGCGGCGGGGCGCGTGGCCGCCGAAGGTGTGATCGGCGTCTATCTTTCCGCCGATGCCAGGCTTGCGGCCATGGTCGAAGTGAATTGCGAAACCGATTTTGCCGCCAAGAACGAAGATTTCATCCAATTCGCCCGCGCGCTGGCGCAACGGGTGGCGCAGCACAATCCCGCCCGCACCGAAGCGCTCGCCGCGCTTGCCTTCGAAGGCGCCACGGTCGAAGCCAAGCGGCAATCACTGATCCAGAAAATCGGCGAGAACATGAGCATCCGCCGCTTTCACCGCATCGCCACCCAAGCCAAAATCGCGCACTACCTGCACGGCGTGAAAATCGGCGTGCTGGTGGAATTCGAGGGCGCGGACGAAATGGGCAAGGATCTCGCCATGCATATCGCTTTCGCCAAACCGCAATACCTGTCCAAGAGTGAAGTGGCGGCCGAGGTGGTGGCGCGCGAGCGCGACATTCTTGCTGCGCGCGCCCGGGAATCCGGCAAACCGGCCGACATCGCCGCCAGGATAGTGGAAGGCGGCATTAATAAATTCCTGAATGAGATCACCCTGCTCGGCCAGCCTTTCGTCAAGGACGACAAGCAAAGCGTGGAAAAAATCCTGGCAGCGAAAAAAGCCAGGATTCTGAGCTATAAATTCTTCGTGGTGGGTGAGGGGATTGAAAAAAAATCAAGTGATTTCGCCGCAGAGGTGGCGGCACAAGTAAAGACCGTGAAAAAAGACGAGGACGAACCGGAAAAGACCACCTAGGATGGCTACCGCCCCGGCATATAAACGCATCCTGCTGAAACTCAGCGGGGAAGCCTTGATGGGCGAGGACAGTTACGGCATCAACCGCACCACGATTTCGCGCATCGTCGCCGAAATCGCCGAAGTGCTGAAGCTGGGCGTGCAAATCGCGGTAGTCATCGGCGGCGGCAATATTTTCCGCGGTGTGGCGCCGGCGGCAGCCGGCATGGATCGGGCCACCGCGGATTACATGGGCATGCTGGCCACGGTGATCAATGCGCTGGCCTTGCAGGACGCCATGCGTCAGGCCGGGCTCAACGGCCGCGTGCAGTCCGCGCTCAATATCGAGCAGGTGGTGGAACCTTACATCCGCGGCAAGGCGATGCGCTATCTGGAAGAGGGCAAGGTGGTGATTTTCGCCGCCGGCACCGGCAATCCGTTTTTCACCACCGACACCGCTGCCGCGTTGCGCGGCATGGAAATGAACGTGGACATCATGCTCAAAGCCACCAAGGTGGACGGGGTTTATACCGAGGACCCGAAAACCCATCCCGACGCCATGCGCTATCAGAAACTTACTTTTGACGAGGCCATCATCAAGAACCTGAAAGTGATGGATGCCACCGCGCTGACCTTGTGCCGCGACCAAAAACTTCCCATCAACGTTTTCAGCATCATGAAACCGGCATCGCTGAAGCGGGTGGTGCTGGGTGAAGATGAAGGCACGCTGGTACATTGCTAGGCTATAATCTCCGAGTGCGAATTTCGATAAGGACCGCCCCATGATCGCAGACGTGAAGAAATCCGCCGAGCAGAAAATGCAAAAAACACTGGAGACGCTGAAAGCCGACCTGGCCAAGGTGCGCACCGGACGTGCCACTACCGGCATCCTTGACCATATCACGGTGGATTACTATGGCGCGCAGACGGCGCTCAACCAGGTCGCCAATGTGACCCTGGCCGATGCGCGCACTATCAGTGTCCATCCGTGGGAAAAGAAAATGGTGAGCACGATTGAAAAAGCCATACGCGAATCCGATCTCGGTCTTAATCCCGCCACCGCCGGCGAACTTATCCGTGTGCCGATGCCGGCCCTGACCGAGGAACGGCGCAAGGATTTGATCAAGGTCGTCAAGCATGAAGCGGAAAACGCGCGCGTGGCGGTGCGCAACATCCGCCGCGACGCCAATAACACGCTGAAGGATCTGCTCAAGAAGAAAACCATTTCGGAAGACGACGAGCGGCGCTCGCAGGATGAAGTGCAGAAACTGACCGACCGTTTTATCGCCGAAATCGACAAAACGCTCAACGCCAAGGAAGCCGATCTCATCGCGGTCTGATGCCTGTGGCTCGATACCCTAATTCCACCCGCGAGATTCCGCCCGCCGGGAAAATTCCCCGTCATATCGCCATCATCATGGATGGCAACGGGCGCTGGGCCAAGCAGCGTCTCCTGCCGCGTGTCGCCGGACATAAACGCGGCGTGGAAGCCGTGCGCGCGGCCATCAAGGCCTGCGCCGAGCGCGGCGTGGAATTTCTCACGCTGTTCGCTTTCAGCAGCGAGAACTGGCGCCGCCCGCAGGAAGAAATTTCGGTGCTGATGCAGCTTTTTATTCTGGCGCTGCAGCAGGAAATCGCCAAACTGCATGAAAACAACATTCGCTTCATGGTGGTGGGGGATTTAAGCCGCTTTGAACCGCAACTGGTTAAATTGATACGCGATGCGGAAACACTCACCGCCGGCAATAACAGGCTGACTCTCACGGTGGCGGCAAATTATGGCGGCCGCTGGGACATCATGCAGGCGGTGCAGCATATGCTGGCGCAGCAGCCGCAACTGGCGCAGGACTTTAATGAAGACGACCTCGCGCCTTATCTGGCGATGCACTATGCGCCCGAGCCCGATCTTTTCATCCGCACCGGCGGCGAGCAGCGCATCAGCAATTTCCTGCTGTGGCAAATGGCCTATACCGAAATGTATTTCACCGATGCGCTATGGCCGGATTTCAACGCCCAATCTCTTGATCTCGCCATCCAGTCGTATCAGCAGCGCGAGCGGCGTTTCGGCCGCACCAGTGAACAGCTTAAGGAAACCGAACAAGCCTCCACACTCCGCCCGCAGGTCAAAGCCAAGCGGCGAGTGCGGCAAAATGTTTAAAACCAGGATCATCACCGCAGCATTGCTGCTGCTGTTGTTTTTAGCCGCGCTGTTTTACCTACCCGACTATGGCTGGATTGCGCTCAATCTATTGATTACTGCAGCGGCGGCCTGGGAGTGGGGGCAACTGGGAAAGCTGCAACCGGTCTGGCTGTTCGTGTCGATGGTGAGCGTGGTTTGTGCGGCGCTGGTATATGTGGCGCAAGGGTTGGGCGATTTCGATCTCATGCTTTATGCCTTGGCTCTGATGTTCTGGCTGATTGCCGCGCCGTTTTGGCTGATTTACCAATGGCGGGCGGGAAAATTTTGGTTTACTGCCTGCGGATTACTGGTGTTGGCCAGTACTTGTCTCGCGCTGGTGCAGTTGCGCGAGTCTGGCGCCGGACTGTTATTGTGGCTGCTTTCGGTGGTGTGGGTGGCGGATAGCGCCGCATTTTTTTGCGGCAAGAAATTCGGCAAGCGCAAGCTAGTCCCTGCTATCAGCCCGGGTAAAACCTGGGAAGGCGTGTGGGGCGCGGTTTTGGCGGTAACGCTTTACGCGCTTGCCATTGCTGCTGCCAGCGAGAATCATGGCATTATCGTGTTGGGCAAGCCGTTGCCGTGGTATGGCATTCTGCTGGCGCACTGGGTAATTACGCTGCTCAGTATCGTGGGCGATTTGTTTGAATCTTTGTTGAAACGCCAGGCAGGGGTCAAGGATAGCGGCACGCTGCTGCCTGGGCATGGCGGCGTGCTTGACCGCGTGGATGGGCTGACTTCAAGCCTCCCGGTCATGGCTTTTTTTATATTCGCGTTATTCAAGTAAAGCATGCAAAACGTCACCCTACTCGGTTCCACCGGCAGCATAGGCGTCAACACGCTGGATGTGATCGCGCGCCATCCGCAGCACTTGCGGGTGGTGGCGTTATCCGCCGGCACTAAAGCCGAGCTTCTGTTCGAACAATGCCGGCGCTTCCGCCCCGTTTATGCGGTGCTGCGTAGCGAGCAAGCGGCGGAACAATTGCAAGCCAGGATTAAATCCGCCGATTTATCCACGCAAGTACTGCAGGGCGAGGCGGCGCTGGAAAAAATCGCGACCCTGCCCGAGACCGACAGCGTAATGGCGGCGATAGTCGGCGCGGCGGGATTGCGTCCCACGCTGGCCGCGGCCAAAGCGGGCAAGCGCGTCATGCTCGCCAACAAGGAGGCGCTGGTGATGTCGGGCCGTTTGTTCATGGACACCGTCAAGCAAAACCACGCCACATTGTTGCCGGTGGACAGCGAGCACAACGCCATATTTCAATGCCTGCCGCGCGCTTTCAACGGCGATCTCGCGGCAGCGGGCATTAAACGCATATTGCTCACCGCCTCGGGCGGGCCGTTCCGCTCCACACCGTTCAACGAACTGGAGCACATCACGCCGGATCAGGCGTGCGCCCATCCCAACTGGGTGATGGGACGCAAAATCTCGGTGGATTCAGCGACCATGATGAACAAAGGTCTGGAAGTCATCGAAGCGCATTGGCTGTTCAACGCGCGCGCAGAGCAGGTTCAGGTGGTGATCCACCCGCAAAGCGTAATTCATTCCATGGTGGAATACGCGGATGGCTCGGTGCTGGCGCAGCTCGGCAATCCCGACATGCGCACGCCGATTGCCTATGCACTGGGCTATCCGGAACGCATCGAGGGCGGGGTGCAATCACTGGATTTGTTCAAGATCGGCACCTTGACTTTCCAGGAACCGGATTTCCAGCGTTTCCCGTGCCTGAAACTGGCTTATGCCGCGCTCAAGCGCGGCGACGCGGCGCCCGCCATATTGAATGCCGCCAATGAAGTGGCGGTGGCGAATTTTCTCGAACGGCGCATGCCGTATATGTTCATACCGCGCATGATCGAAGCGGTGCTGGAAAAAGTGAGCGTGAAATCACTGACTACTCTCGAGGATGTGCTGGAAGCAGACCATGCTGCGCGTGCCGTCGCGGCAGAATGGCTGGCTGCGGCGCAACCCGCCAAAGTCTTGCATTGAACCAGTACTGTTCATGAGCATCGAAATAACGCTATGAATTTTTTAATCACAGTGGCGGCATTCGCCTTGGCGCTGGGCGTGCTCATCGTATTTCACGAGCTCGGGCATTATTGGGTAGCGCGCTTGTGCAATGTGAAAGTGCTGCGTTTTTCGATAGGCTTCGGCAAACCGCTGTGGAGCAGGAAGCTGGGCCGCGATGATACCGAATGGGCGCTGGCGGCGTTCCCTTTGGGCGGTTACGTCAAAATGACGGACGAACAGGAAGGACCGGTCGCGGCACAAGATTTGCCGCGCGCGTTCAACCGGCAGCCGGTTCATAAACGTTTTGCCATCGTGCTGGCCGGGCCGCTGGCGAATTTTCTGCTGGCCATTCTGCTTTATTGGGGGTTATTCCTGCATGGAATACCAGGGCTGAAACCTGTCATCGGCCCGGTGCCACCCGCCACCCCGGCGGCATTCGCCGGATTTCAGCCCGAGGAAACCATCATAAAAATAAATAGCGAAGAAGTCGCTACCTGGCAGGATGTGCGCTGGATGCTGCTGCAACAGGCATTGCAAAAATCAAAAGTCGGAGTTGAAACGCGAAATGTGCGCGGTGAAATCGCTTTTCGTAATCTCGATTTGAGCGGGATTGCCGGCGCCGACCTGGAAGGCGAGTTCATGAATGTGATCGGCTTGTCGCGTTTTCAGCCGCCGGTTCGGCCCGTTATCGGCAAATTGATCGCGGGCGGCGCGGGAGAGCGCGGCGGCTTGCAGGTTGACGACGAAATCATCGCCGTCAACGGCAAAAAAATTGTGCAGTGGGACGAGGTGGTAAACCAGGTGCGTAGGCATCCGGCACAGGCGCTCGCGTTTGAAATCATGCGCGCCGGGCGCAGCCTGCGTGTGACGCTCACGCCGGAAACGGTACAGGACAATCAGGAAAAGGTCGGCAAAATCGGCGCCGGTCCAAAAATAGAGCGCGCTGATTTTGAAAAACTTGTCACCGAAGTGCGCTATCCGTTGGTGCAGGCGCTTACCAAAGCGTTGCAAAAAACCTGGGAAACTTCCATTTTCAGCCTGCAAATGCTGGGCAAGATGGTGGCCGGACATATTTCCTGGAAGAATATCAGCGGCCCCATCACCATCGCGGATTACGCCGGACAAACGGCGCAAATCGGCTGGGGTGCTTATCTCGGTTTCCTGGCGCTCATCAGCATCAGCCTGGGCGTGCTGAATTTATTGCCGGTGCCGCTACTCGACGGCGGCCATCTTATGTATTATCTGATTGAGATCATAAAGGGCAAGCCGGTTTCGGAAAAAGCCCTGCACATCGGACAGCATGTCGGGATTGCGTTGTTATTCACCCTGATGGTGTTCGCCTTATACAATGACATCAACCGCCTGATTACCGGCTAACCAAGAGCTTCCAACATAATGAGAAAAATCTTCCTGGGGGCGCTGTTGTTGTGCCTTTGCACCGCAACCGCCCAGGCCATAGAGCCTTTTGTGATTAAAGACATCCGGGTGGAAGGCATTCAGCGCACCGAAGCCGGCACTATTTTCAGCTATCTGCCGGTGAAAGTGGGCGACACCATGAATGACGAAAAAGCCGCCGCTTCCATCAAGGCGCTGTTCGCCACCGGTTTTTTCAAGGATGTGCGGCTGGAAACCGAAAACGGCGTATTGATTATCATAGTGCTGGAACGCCCGGCCAATGCGCAGATTGACATCACCGGCGCCAAGGATATCAGCAGCGATGATCTGAAAAAAAGCCTGAAGCAGGTGGGACTTGCCGAGTCGCGGATTTTCGACAAGGCTCTTTTGGATCGCGCCGAGCAGGAATTGAAGCGGCAATACATCAGCAGAGGGAAATACGCCGCCAATGTGACCACCACAGTCACTCCGCTCGAGCGCAACCGCGTCGGAATTACTTTCAACATCGCGGAAGGGGACGTGGCGAAGATCCGCCAGATCAATATCGTCGGCAACCGTGCTTTCACCGAAAAAGAGCTGCTCGATCTTTTTACCCTGACTACCCCGGGTTTGATCACCTTTTTCACTAAGAACGATCAATATTCAAAACAAAAACTATCCGCCGATCTCGAAACCCTGCGCTCGTATTACCTCGACCGCGGCTACCTGGAATTCAATATAGATTCCACCCAGGTGTCCATCACGCCGAACAAGGCTGATATCTACATCACTATCAGCGTCACCGAAGGCGCCAGATACTCGGTTTCGGATGTCAAGCTCGCGGGGGAACTGCTGTTGCCGGAGGAGGAATTGCGCAAGCTGATTCAGATCAAGGCGGGCGAGGTTTTCTCACGCGGCAAGCTGACCGAATCCACCAAGCTCATCAGCGAGCGCCTGGGAAATGACGGCTATGCGTTTGCCAACGTGAATGCCGTGCCCGAGCTCAACAAGCAAAAGCGTCAGGTCGCATTTACTTTTTTCATTGATCCAGGGCACCGGGTTTATGTGCGGCGCATCAATATAAGCGGCAATACCCGCACTCGCGATGAAGTGATACGCCGCGAACTGCGCCAGCTGGAAGGCGGCTGGTACAACTCCGCGCTCATCAATCGCTCCAAGCAGCGCATTGACCGGCTGGGTTATTTTTCCGACGTCAATGTGGAAACGCCGGCGGTGTCCGGCACCTCCGATCAGGTGGACGTGAATTACAGCGTCACCGAAAAACCCACCGGCAATATTCTCTTGGGCGTGGGGTTTTCCGATGCCGAGGGCATCATTTTGAATGCCTCGGTAACGCAATCAAACGTATTCGGCTCGGGCAATTTTCTTTCCGCGCAAATCAACAGCGGCAGCGTCAACAAGGTGTTCTCGGTGTCTTTCACCAACCCGTATTACACCATTGACGGCGTGAGCGTGGGCTTCGACCTTTTCAAGCGCAACGTGGACACCTCAACACTTTCGGTTTCGCCTTTCAGCACCTCCACCCTGGGCGGCAATGTCCGCTTCGGTTTGCCGATTAACGAAGACGACACCATCAATTACGGCCTCGGTTACGAAGACACCAAGACTAATGTTTTCCCCACCAGTCCGCAGCGCTTTGTTGATTTCGTCAATCAGTTCGGCTCCAGGAATAAAACCATATTGGGAACCATCGGGTTTACCCGCGACCGCCGTGACAGCGTGATTTACACCACCAGCGGAAATCTGCTGCGTCTCAACGCGGAAATCGGCTTGCCGGGCGCGGATCTGAAATATTACAAACTTACTGCGCAAGATCAGTATTATTACCCTTTGAGCAAGTTTTTCACTCTGCAGCTCAGCGGCCAGCTGGGCTTGGGCGGGGGTTACAACGGCCAGCCGCTGCCGTTTTTCAAGAATTTTTTCGCCGGCGGCAGCAATTCGGTGCGCGGATTTGATACCAATTCCATCGGACCCAAGGACAACAACGGCGACGCCTTCGGCGACACGCACCTGATATTGGGCGGCGCCGAGGTTTTGTTTCCGGTGCCGGGGTTCACGGATGTAAAAGCGTTGCGGCTGGGCACCTTTTTCGATGCCGGTACGGTGGCCCCGAGTTTTGCTTTTGGCAGCCTGCGCTATTCCGCGGGTGTAGACGTGGCCTGGACTTCGCCATTCGGGCCGCTGCGCTTCAGCATCGCGCAAGTACTGCGCAAGCAAAGTGATGATAAAATACAACGTTTCCAGTTCACTTTCGGAACCTCGTTCTAGTTTGCGGGAGGAAATTCAAGTTGAAAACCATTTACCTTGCCCTGGCCGCCTTTACGCTGGCAAGCGCGGCGATGAACGCCGGCGCCGCCGAGCCAATCAAAGTCGGCTTCGTCAATCTGGAGCGTGTCCTGCGTGAAGCTTCCCCCGCGGTTAAATCCTTGAAGAAGCTGGAAAAGGAATTTGCCGGCCGGGAACAGGAACTGCAAAAAATGACAAAGCAAATCAAGGATCTTCAGACTTCCCTGGAAAAAGAAGGCGTGACCATCAGCGAATCCGAGCGCCGCAACAAGGAACAGGAACTGGCGCGCCTTAACCGTGATTTCCAGCGCGTGCAGCGCGAATTCCGCGAAGACCTCAATTTGCGCAAAAACGAAGAACTGGCCGCAGTGCTGGAACGCGCCAACAAAGTGGTGCAAGGCATCGCCGAAGCTGGAAAATTTGATTTGATTTTGCAAGAAGCGGTGTATCGCAGCTCGCGCATAGATATTACCGATCAAGTCATCAAAGAGCTGGCGGACGCGCCTGCCAAATAAATACCGGCGGCGACTGATGCCTACCGGCAAAGCTAAGGGTTCAAGTCTCGCCAGCATCGTCGAGCGCTTCGGCGGCGAACTCATCGGCGGCAAAAATATTTTCATCAGCCAGGTGGCGCCGCTTGATCTGGCGGCCCCCGAACATCTTTCCTTTCTGGCGCAAAGCAAATACGCCGCGCAGCTGGCGAAAACCCGCGCCGGCGCGGTGATCATCGGGCGCGATGCGCGCAATCTCACCCGGCTGCCGCGCATCGTCTGCGCTGATCCCTACGCTTATTTCGCCAAGGTTTCGACCTGGCTCAATCCACCTGCAATACCCGCGCCGGGAATTCACCCCAGTGCGGTGATTGCCGGCAGCGCCAAAATTCCCGCCTCGGCGACTGTCGGCGCGCACGTTTGTATAGGCGCAAACGTGAAAATCGGCGAACAGACAGTGATCAGTGCGGGTTGCGTGCTGGGCGATGATGTAAGCATAGGCGTGCGCAGTTTTCTGCACCCGCGCGTGGTGATTTATCACGGCTGCGTGATAGGCGAGAAAGTCATTCTGCATTCCGGCGTGGTAATCGGCGCGGATGGTTTCGGCATGGCCATGGACGAGGGCCGCTGGCTGAAAATTCCGCAAATCGGCCGCGTGGTGATCGGCAACGATGTGGAAATCGGCGCCAACACCACCATAGATCGCGGCGCCATGGGGGACACGCTGATCGAGGAGGGCGTGCGTCTCGACAACCTGATCCAGATCGGGCATAACGTGAAAATCGGCGCGCATACCGCAATCGCCGCCTGCGTCGGCATCGCCGGCAGCACAAAAATCGGGCGCTACTGTAGAATTGGCGGTGCGGCGATGATAGGCGGGCATTTGCAGATTGCCGACCAGGTAACGATTTCCGGCGCCACCGCGATCGCCAAATCCATCACCAAGCCGGGGATTTATACTTCACTGTATCCGTTCGAGTCACACGCAGATTGGCTGAAGAATGCCGCGCACCTGCGGCATTTGCACCAACTGGCGGAAAAAATACGCGCGCTTAAGCCGAAGCGCATGAAGCCCAAGGGGAAAACCAAGTGAGCAGCATGGACATTCAAGAGATCATGCAGTATCTGCCGCACCGCTACCCGTTCCTGCTGGTGGATCGTGTG
>JBOIFQ010000079.1:0-1834 GCA_050741655.1 Burkholderiales bacterium
GCAGATAACCCTGGTGGTCGAACGCCAGCAGTTCGCCTTTCAAATCGCCCACCAGCACGATGTTCGGTCCGGCGCCCACACCGCCGGACAACCTGCGCCTGGTATCCACGCGCCAGATCAATTTTCCGCTGGCGGCGTCGTAGCACATGAGTTCGCCGTCCGCATTGGCGGCGTACACATTGTCGCCTTGCAGAACCGGAGCGAATACGTAACTTGCGGCCGGGCCGATGTCTTTTTGCCATTTGATCGCGGCTTGGGCGGTGCGCTTGAACGCCACCAGGCGCGCCGCGGGCTCGCTGTTATCGGTACTGCTGCCTAGCCCCGGGAAATCGGAGCAAGCGCATAGCATCAGCGCCAGTAGCGGGAGTCCCGCCCGGGTAAGCCATTTCATCTACTTGCCTCCCAGCGCGTCCAGCTTGGCCTGTATCAGATTGCGGTAATTGCTTTTCCTGTCGCTTTTGTCGAGCGCCATTTGATAAGCGCTTTTCGCCTCGGCGTTGTTGCCTTGCGCGGCCAGAATGTCGCCTTTGAGATCAAGGAACAGCGCATCGTAAGCCGCGCTGTGCCCGGCCCCGAGCAGCAGCAAGGCTTCGGCATGGTTTTTGTCATCCAGCAGCACGCCGGCCAATCGCAGCCTGGCCATGTCCTTAAGCTCGCTTTCCTGGGCTTCATCGATCACCCATTGCAACTGGGCTCTGGCGTTTTTGACATCACCGGCTTCATAGTTGCTCTTGGCCAGGGCCAGCGCGGCGCGCGCGGCATAAGTAGTGGATGGAAATTTTTCGACTATGGCGCCGGCCGTCTCGCGGATTTTCTTGGCGTCCTTGCCCGGCAGCAATTCTTCCAGTGCGGAATAAAGTTCGGAGGCTGCTTGTGCCTGGGTTTGCTTATAATGGCGCCAGCCTTGCACCGCCGCCGCACTCAGCGCGACCGCTACCACCACGGTAATGACCAGCCGCCCGTTTTCTTTCCACCAGGCCTTAAGTTCATCTATCTGTTCCTGCTCCTGCAAGTCAAACATGGGGTGTCCTTATTTTCTCGATAATTTTTGTCAGCTCCGCGCGTATTTGCTCGCCCGCCGTGCGCAGCGGTTTGAGGCTCACTTGCCTGGCCTGGGCTTCTTCGTCGCCGATAATCACCGCGTAGCGTGCGCCGCTGGCGTCGGCTTTCTTCATTTGCGCCTTGAAGCCGCCGCCGCCGCAATGCAAAATCACACTCACGCCATGATCACGCAGACTCTCCGCCACTTCGAATGCATATGCGCTGGCGAGATCGCCTTGATGCGCCAGATAGGCATCTGGCGCGGGCGGCGCGGGTTCTTGCTGCAGCGCCAGCAGGCGTTCGACCCCCATGGCAAAGCCGCACGCCGGCGCCGGTTTGCCGCCCAATTGCTCGACCAGTCCGTCATAACGCCCGCCCGCGCACAGCGTACCTTGCGCGCCCAATTTTCCGCTGACCCATTCAAACACCGTGAGATTGTAATAATCCAGCCCGCGCACCAGACGCGGGTTAACGCTAAAAGCGATGCCGGCGTTTTTCAGCAGCGCCTGCAGTTGTTCGAAATGCTTGAGCGAAACTTCGTCGAGTTCATCCAGCAGCCGCGGCGCGGCTTCGATCAAGGCTTGCAATGCCGGTTCCTTGCTGTCGAGCACGCGCAGCGGGTTTCTCTCCACGCGTGCCTGCATTTTTTCATCAAACTGGCCGGCAAATGTGCGCAGATATTTTTGCAAGCGCGCGCGGTAGCGGTTGCGGCAGTGCGCGCTGCCCAGCGAATTTATTTGCAGCTCAATGTCGCGCACACCCAGTTTTTGCCACAGCCGCGCGCACATGATGA
>JBOIFQ010000080.1:0-8779 GCA_050741655.1 Burkholderiales bacterium
ACAATATCCTGAATGCCATTTTCATAGTGGTGGCGTCCATCATGGCGGCGGTATTGCTTTATTCCGGGTTTTCCATCCCGCAGCTGTTCCTGATTACCGGAATGCTCAACGCGCTGGTGGCGCTGTATATCTACACGCTGGTGCCTGAATTCCTGATGCGCTTCATCGTCTGGATATTGATTCATTCGATCTACAAACTGGAAAAGCAAGGGCTGCACAATATTCCGGAGCAAGGTGCGGCGGTCCTGGTGTGCAATCATGTGAGCTTTGTCGATGCGCTGGTGATCGCGGCCGCTTGCCCGCGACCCATCCGCTTCGTCATGGATTACCGGATTTACCGGCTGCCGGTGCTGAATTTCGTGTTTCGCATTGGGCGCGCCATTCCCGTTGCATCCGCAAAAGAAGATCCTGAAATGCTCGAAAGAGCTTATGCCGAAATCGCTTCGGCGCTGCGTGAGGGCGATCTGATCGCAATTTTTCCCGAAGGGCGTATTACGGATAATGGTGAAATGAATCCGTTCCGCCCCGGCATTCGCCGCATTGTCGAGGCGACGCCGGTACCGGTCATCCCGATAGCCCTGCGTGGTCTTTGGGGCAGTTTTTTCAGCCGTAAGGGCGGCGCGGCGATGAGCAAGTTCAGCCGTATTCCACGCCGGATTTTTTGCAGAATTGAATTAGCGGCCGCGGCCCCGGTAGCGCCCGCGCAAGCCATGCCGGAGTTTTTGCACGAGAAAGTTCTCGCTTTGCGGGGAAGCTGGAAATAAAAACAGAAGGGGAGGTTCTATAGCAATAAAAAACCCCGCTGGTGCGGGGTTTTTCATGAGTTCTGATTTCAGACTGCCGCGGGTTCTTGCTCGAGTTGTTTCTCGGTTTTCTCTTGTTTCGGCGGTACGGATTGCGCCTGTTTAATCAATCCCTCGACCTGGTCCTTGCTTTTCTTCAGCATCTCCGAGGCCTGGGCCTTATCGAACCATTCATATTCATAGCACATGGCGAGACTCCTTTCCCAATGCAAACTTGATCTGGCTCCTTGTGAATTCATACTACGCCCCGCCTGCGGAAATTTCAAATCATTCGTTTCGCACAGTGAGGATGACGACTGCTGTCTTTGCGAGGAGTGAAACGACGCAGCAATCTCACTTTTACATCAAAACCAGATTGCCACGGCGCTGTCGCGCCTCGCAATGACATCAATTACTTTATGGCTTAAGCCGCTTTGCTCACCAGTTCACGCAGCACGAACGGCAGAATTCCGCCGTGCTTGTAGTAGTCCACCTCGATCGGCGTATCGATGCGCAGCAGCACTTTGACTTCCTGTTTGCTGCCGTCCTTGCGCTTGATGACCAGCGTCACGTCTTGCTGCGGTTTGATTTCGCCTTCGGTACCGAGGATATCAAACTCTTCATCGCCATTGATGCCGAGCGCCTGCGCGCTGTCGCTGCCTTTGAATTGCAATGGCAGTACGCCCATGCCGACCAGGTTGGAACGATGGATGCGCTCGAAACTCTTCGCCACCACGGCTTTCACGCCCAGCAGTTGCGTGCCTTTCGCCGCCCAGTCGCGCGAGGAGCCGGTGCCGTATTCCTCGCCGCCGAACACCACAGTGGGTTTGTTTTGCGTGATATATTTCATCGCCGCGTCGTAAATGCTCATTTGCTCGCCGCCGGGCTGGAACAGAGTGACGCCGCCTTCGATGCGCGTGCCGTCGGCTTTGGGCGGAACCATGAGATTCTTGATGCGCACATTGGCGAAAGTGCCGCGCATCATCACGTCGTGATTGCCGCGCCGCGCGCCGTAGCTGTTGAAATCGGCTTTGATGACGCCGTTGCCGATAAGGTATTTGCCGGCCGGCGAGGTTTCCTTGATGGCACCGGCGGGGCTGATATGGTCGGTGGTCACCGAATCGCCGAAAATTCCCAGCGCCTTTGCGCCGCGGATATTTCCCGGTTTGCCGGGCTGCATGCCAAATTGCGCAAAGAACGGCGGTTCGGCGATGTAAGTGGATTTCGGCCAGTTGTAAACTTGTCCCGCGGCGGCCGGCACAGCGCTCCACATCTTATGGTCCTGGGTGAGATTGCTGTAGAGACGCTGGAACGTCGCCGGGTCGGTGGCGTGCTTCATCACCGCATGCACTTCGCTGCTCGCGGGCCAGATGTCCTTGAGATAAACCGGTTTGCCATCCTTGCCGGTGCCCAGTGCGTCGCTTTCCATATTTTTTAATACCGTTCCGGCAATCGCAAACGCCACCACCAGCGGCGGGCTGGCGAGATAATTGGCTTTGATGTTGGCGTGAATGCGCGCCTCGAAGTTGCGGTTGCCGGAAAGCACCGCGGCGCAGATGAGGTCGTTCTGCGTAATGGTTTCTTCAATGTGCGGATCGAGCGGACCGGCGTTGCCGATGCAGGTGGTGCAACCGTAAGCGGCGACGGTGAAGCCCAATTGCTCAAGGTAAGGCAGCAGCCCGGCCTTGGTCAGATAATCCGTCACCACGCGCGAGCCGGGTGCGAGCGAAGTCTTGATATGTTTTTTGACGGTGAGCCCTTTTTCCACCGCTTTTTTGGCGAGCAATCCGGCGGCGAGCAATACGCCCGGGTTGGAGGTGTTGGTGCAGGAGGTGATGGCCGCGATCAGCACGTCGCCATTGCCGATGTTGCCTTGATTCGTTTCTTCGAGAGCACCGTAAACCGAATTGGGAGTCGGGTGATCGTCCTTCATCTCCACTTCACTGGCCGAGGACGCCTCGCCTTTCTGGCTGCCGCCGCCCGATATCGGCGCCCCCACGTCGCTGACGCCGAGTTTCGTGGCATAGCGCCGGTTCAGTTCGCCGGCGGATTTGTTGTAGCCGTTCTCGGCCGCGGGTTTGGAAAACAGCTCGGTGAAATTTGATTTCATATTGCCGAGCTCGATGCGATCCTGCGGGCGCTTGGGTCCGGCCAGCGAAGGTTTGATTGATGCGAGATCGAGTTCCAGCGTTTTGCTGTAATCGATCTGGCCTTTTTTTGGTACGCCAAACAAACCCTGCGCCTTGAAATAAGAACGGAAGGCGTCGATTTCTTCCGCCGTGCGGCCGGTGCCTTTGAAATATTCAATAGTAGTGTCATCCACCGGGAAGAAGCCCATGGTGGCGCCGTATTCGGGCGCCATGTGGGCAATGGTGGCGCGGTCGGGAAGAGCGAGCGATGCCGTGCCCTCGCCGAAAAATTCGACAAACTTGCCCACGACTTTTTCCTTGCGCAGCATTTCGGTGATGGTGAGCACCAGGTCGGTGGCGGTCACGCCTTCGCGTAATTTGCCGGTGAGATTCACGCCCACCACATCCGGTGTGAGGAAATACACCGGCTGACCCAGCATGCCGGCCTCGGCTTCGATGCCGCCCACTCCCCAGCCGACCACGCCGATGCCGTTGATCATGGTGGTGTGGCTGTCGGTGCCGACCAGCGTGTCGGGATAATACACGCCGTCTTTTTTGTGCACGCCGCGCGCCAGGTATTCGAGATTGACCTGATGCACGATGCCGATGCCAGGCGGCACGACTTTAAACGTATCGAACGCCTGCATGCCCCATTTCATGAAAGTGTAGCGCTCGGCGTTGCGGCTGAATTCGAGCTTCATATTGAGATCGAGCGAATCCTTGGCGCCGTAATGATCTATCTGCACCGAGTGATCCACCACCAGATCCACGGGAACCAGCGGCTCGATGACTTTCGGGTTCTTGCCCATTTTTTGCGCGACCCCGCGCATGGCGGCTAAATCGGCCAGCAGCGGCACACCGGTGAAATCCTGCAGCACAATGCGCGCCACCACGAACGGAATTTCATCCGTGCGCTGCGCATTCGGCTGCCAGCTCGCCAGCTGCTGGATATGCTCTTCGGTGACTTTCTTGCCGTCGCAATTGCGCAGAACCGATTCGAGCACGATGCGGATGGACACCGGCAGGCGCGAAATTTTCCCCACGCCGGCTTTTTCCAGCGCGGGCAGCGAGTAAAATTTTCCGGTCTTGCCGGATTCCAGCTTGAATTCCTGGAGAGTGTTGTGCAGATTGTGTGCCATTGCTATCTCCTGAAAACCTGAACCACTGAAGGCGCAAGGTAAAGCAAAATATGAAACGTGTTTTTCGTTCGGCTGATTCTTTTGCCTGGTTTCCTTGGTGTCCTTGGCGGTGAAAATTAAATCACAAATAAATCAACAAATTCGTTAACCGGCGTGGTTTCCAGCCGCTGCTGATCCTGGCATAGCCCAAGTATGGCGCTTTGTTGCCCGGCGGGAAAGCAGCGCGCGAGGTTGGTCTTGAATTTTTCCACCAGCAGCGGAATGCCCTCCTTGCGGCGGCGCTTGTGGCCGATAGGATACTCGACCGCCACTGGTTTGAGTTTGGTGCCGTCTTTCAGTTCCACGGAGAGCGCGTTGGCGATGCTGCGTTTGTCCGGATCGTGGTAATCTCGGGTGAATTGCCGGTTTTCCACGCAGCTGATTTTGTCGCGCAGCGCGTCAATGCGCGGATCGCTGGCGATGTGGTCTTCGTAATCGGCGGCGGTGAGGCGGCCGAAAATCAGCGGCACCGCAACCCTGTACTGAATGCAATGATCGCGGTCGGCGGGATTGCTGAGCGGGCCTTTTTTGTCAATGATGCGGATGCAGGCTTCATGAGTGCGGATGGAGATTTTCTTGATGTCATCGCTCGATTTGCCCATTTTCGCCAACTGTCCATGCAGCGTCATGGCCGCTTCCACCGCGGTCTGGCTGTGGAATTCAGCCGGGAAGGAAATCTTGAACAGCACGTTTTCCATCACATACGATCCATATGGCCGCTGGAAGCGGAATTTCTTGCCTTTAAACAGCACGTCGTAAAAACCCCAGGTCTTGGCGCTGAGCACCGAGGGATAACCCATCTCGCCGGTTTTGGCCATGAGTGCAAGGCGCACCGCGCGCGCGGTGGCATCGCCCGCCGCCCAGGATTTACGCGAGCCGGTGTTGGGCGCGTGGCGGTAAGTGCGTAGCGATTGACCATCCACCCAGGCGAGCGACACCGCGTTGATGATTTCGTCGTAGGTAAGCCCCAGCATTTGCGCGACCACGGCAGTGCTAGCCACTTTGACCAGCACTACGTGATCGAGACCGACTTTATTGAAGGAGTTTTCCAGCGCGATGCATCCCTGGATTTCGTGCGCCTTGATCATGGCGGTGAGCACGTCTTTCATCGGCAGCGGTTTTTTGCCCCTGGCGGCGGCATTGCGCGAAAGCCAGTCGGCGATGGCGAGAATGCCGCCAAGGTTATCGGAAGGGTGTCCCCATTCGGCGGCAAGCCAGGTGTCGTTGAAATCCAGCCAGCGGATCATGCAGCCGATATTGAACGCCGCCGTCACCGGGTCGAGTTGAAATTGCGTGCCGGGAACTTTGGCGCCGTGGGGCACGATGGTGCCGGGAACGATAGGCCCCATGAGTTTGGTGCAGGCAGGGTAGGAGAGCGCCTCCAGCCCGCAGCCCAGAGTGTCCATCAAACAGTTGCGCGCGGTTTCATAAGCGAGCTTGCTGGTGATTTTATAGCGCGCAACATAATCAACGATATCCACCAGCACCTGGTCGGGTTGGGGGCGGACGTTGGAGACGCGGGATGACATTTTTATTTCCTAGAGACAAAAATCTTTAACCGCCAAGGACGCCAAGAAAACCTGTAAAAAATTTTGCTTTTCCTTTGCGTCCATAGCGTCCTTTGCGGTGAGCATTTTTATTTCCTTTTGGCTAACGGCTCCCATTTGCGATTCTCCGGCCCTATATAGTTCGCGCTGGGGCGGATGATTTTGCCGTCCACGCGCTGTTCGATGATGTGCGCTGACCAGCCGCTGGTGCGGGCAATCACGAACAGCGGGGTGAACATCGCGGTCGGCACGCCCAGCATGTGATAGGAAACGGCGGAGAACCAGTCGAGGTTGGGGAACATTTTTTTCTCGTTCCACAGTACGCTTTCCAGATGTTCGGCGATGTCGAACAGCTTGGTATCTCCCGCATCAACCGAAAGCCGGCGTGCCACTTCCTTGATGACCTGGTTGCGCGGGTCGCTGATGGTGTAAACCGGGTGGCCGAAACCGATGATGATTTCCTTGTTGGCGATGCGGCGCTTGATATCGGCGTCCGCTTCATCCGGATTCTTATAGCGGTTTTGAACTTCGAATCCGACTTCGTTGGCGCCGCCATGCTTGGGGCCTTTAAGCGCGCCGATGGCGCCGGTGACGGCCGAATACATGTCGGAACCGGTGCCGGCAATCACCCGCCCGGTAAAAGTCGAGGCATTGAATTCATGCTCGGCGTAAAGAATCAAAGAAGTCTGCATCGCGCGCTCGTGCAGCACGGAAGGTTTTTTGCCGTGCAGCAGGTGCAGAAAATGTCCGGCGATGGAATCGTCATCGGTGGCCACTTCGATGCGTTTGCCCGAGCCGGAGTAGTGATACCAGTAGAGCAGCATCGAACCTAAACTCGCCATCAACCGGTCGGCGATGTCGCGCGCGCCGTTAATATCATGGCCTTCTTTTTCCGGCAGAGTGGTGCCGAGCAACGAGCAACCGCTGCGCAGCACATCCATAGGGTGCGCGGAAGCGGGAATGCATTCCAGCGCTTTTTTTACGTTGGGCGGCAAATCGCGCAGGCTTTTCAATTTCTTTTTATACGCATCGAGTTCGGCTTGCGTAGGCAATTTTTCATGCACCAGCAGGTGAGCGATTTCCTCGAAAGTTGCTGTGTCGGCGAAATCCAGGATGTCGTAGCCGCGATAGTGCAAATCGTTGCCGGTGATCCCGACCGTGCACAGCGCTGTGTTGCCGGCGGCGACGCCGGACAAGGCGACGGATTTCTTGACCTTGGGTATGGTTTGCGTGTCGGTCATGCTCATTGCTCCTGGCTTTCGTGACAAGTGACGGATGACGAGTGACGTGTCACTCGTTACTGTTTACTCGTCACTGGTTTTATTCGCAAACAGCTCATCCAGTTTTTTCTCGTAAACGTGATAATCGAGATAATCGTATAAGTCGGCGCGCGTCTGCATCAGGCTGACCACGTTTTTTTGCGTGCCTTCCTGGCGCAGGGTTTCATACACCTTGAGCGCCGCCGCATTCATGGCGCGGAATGCCGACAGCGGATAAAGCGCGAGGCCGACATTGACGGAGCGCAATTCATCCAGCGTGAACAAGGGCGTGGCGCCGAATTCGGTGATATTGGCGAGCACCGGGACTTTTACCGCTGCGGCGAATTTTTTGTACATCGCCAGCTCGGTCATCGCCTCGGGGAAAATCATGTCGGCGCCGGCTTCGACGCAGGCGCAGGCGCGATCTATCGCGGCCTGCAAGCCTTCCACCGCCAGCGCGTCGGTGCGCGCCATGATTACAAAATCTGCATCCGTTTTGGCATCCACCGCCGCCTTGATCCGATCCGCCATTTCTTCCCTGGACACGATGGCTTTGTTGGGCCGATGGCCGCAGCGCTTGGCCAGCACCTGGTCTTCGATGTGCAGCGCCGCCGCGCCATATTTGATCAGCGATTTCACCGTGCGCGCGATATTGAAAGCGCCGCCGAAGCCGGTGTCCACATCCACCAGGAGTGGAAGCCGGGTTACATCGGTAATGCGCCGTACATCGGTGAGCACGTCGTCCAGCGTGCTGATGCCCAGATCGGGCAGGCCGAGCGAACCCGCCGCCACGCCGCCGCCGGAAAGATATAAGGCCTTGAAGCCCACGCGCTCCGCCATGCGCGCCGCGTAGGCATTGATGCAGCCCGCGACTTGCAGCGGTTTTTCAGATGCAACGGCGGCGCGAAAGCGCGCGCCGGCAGAGTCAGGATTCATGGCGGGCCTTTAAGGTTAATTTCAGCCGAGCAGGTGCTTCACGCCGTCGCGTTCTTCCTGCAACTCCTTCAGCGTGAAATCCATTTTTTCGCGCGAGTAGCCGTCAATCTCCAGATTTTTGATGAGCTGATATTTACCGCCGGAGCAGGTGGCCGGGAAACCGTAAATAATACTATCGGGGATGCCGTAGCTGCCGTCAGAGGGAATGCCCATGGTCACCCATTTGCCATTCGTGCCCAGCACCCAGTCGCGCACATGATCTATCGCAGCATTGGCGGCGGAAGCGGCGGAAGACAGGCCGCGCGCCTCGATAATGGCGGCGCCGCGTTTGCCCACGGTGGGAATGAATACTTCGCGGTTCCATTTATCGTCGTTGATCAGCGCTTTCACGCTGTGGCCAGTGACAGTGGCAAAGCGGTAATCGGGATACATGGTGGGCGAATGGTTACCCCACACGATGAGTTTTTCGATGGAATCCACCGGCTTGCCGGTTTTGCCTGCCAATTGCGACAGCGCGCGGTTGTGATCGAGGCGCAGCATGGCGGTGAAGCATTCACGCGCCAGGCCGGGTGCGCTGTTCATGGCGATATAAGCGTTGGTGTTGGCCGGGTTGCCGACCACCAATACTTTTACCTTGCGGCTGGCGACGGCATCGAGCGCTTTGCCTTGCACGGTGAAAATCGCACCATTGGCTTCCAGCAAGTCTTTACGTTCCATGCCTTTGCTGCGCGGACGCGCGCCCACCAGTAAGGCCACCTCCACGTCCTTGAATGCGGTCTTGGGATCGGCAGCGGCGCTCATTCCGGCGAGCAGGGGAAACGCGCAGTCTTCCAGTTCCATCATCACGCCTTTGAGCGCGGCTTGCGCTTTTTCGTCAGGAATTTCCAGCAATTGCAGGACGATAGGCTGATCCTTGCCCAGCATTTCACCGCTGGCGATGCGAAACAG
>JBOIFQ010000081.1:0-4824 GCA_050741655.1 Burkholderiales bacterium
GCCCTGGCAAGCGCCCCGGTTCATGCCGAGGGTGAACAGTTCGTGCCCATTCCCATTTATCGCGTGGGTCCTTATGCCGCGGGCGGTACCGGTATTTTTGGCGGCATGATGGATTACATGGCGATGCTCAATGCCCGCGACGGCGGCATCAACGGCGTGAAGCTCACTTGGGAAGAGTGCGAGACCGAATATAAGAACGACCGCGGCGTGGAATGTTACGAGCGGCTGAAGAAAAAAGGCCCGACCGGCGCTTCCGTGTTTAACCCGCTGTCCACCGGCATCACTTACGCGGTGCTCGATCGTGCCACCGCCGACCGCATCCCGATAATCTCGATGGGTTATGGCCGCACCGATTCCTCCGACGGCCGCGTGTTCCCTTACGTGTTCCCGCTCATCACCAACTATTGGAGCCAGAGCACCGCCAAGATCAAGTTCATCGGCAGCAAGGAAGGCGGGATGGACAAACTCCAGGGCAAGAAAATCGTGAACCTGTATCACGACTCGGCCTACGGCAAGGAAACCATTACGATTCTCGACGTCCAAGCCAAGAAATACGGTTTCACCGTCACCCATCTCGCAGTGGCGCATCCGGGTAACGAGCAGCAAGCGCAATGGCTGCAAATCCGCCAGATCAAGCCGGATTGGGTGATTCTGCGCGGCTGGGGTGTGATGAACCCCACGGCGCTCAAGACCGCGGCCAAGGTCGGTTTCCCGCGTGACCACATGATCGGTGTTTGGTGGAGCGGCTCGGAAGAAGATGTGATTCCGGCGGGCGAAGCGGCGGAGGGCTATATCGCCGCCGGCTTTCATCCTTCGGGAATTGATTTTCCGGTGATGCAGGACATCCTGACTAAAGTCTATGTTCCGGGCAAAGGCAACATGGAAGATCCCAAGCGCGTAGGCACTATCTACTACGACCGCGGAGTGATTCAGGGGATTCTGACCACCGAAGCCATACGCACCGCGCAGAAGAAATTCGGCAACAAACCGCTCACCGGCGAGCAAATCCGCTGGGGTATCGAAAACCTCAATCTTGACGACAAGCGCATCAAGGAACTCGGCGTGACCGGCTTGCTGCAACCGATCAAGGTTTCGTGCCTGGATCATGAAGGCGGCGGCTCGGTGAAATTCCAGCAATGGAAAGGCGGCAAATGGGTGGTGATTAGCGACTGGGTCCAAGCCGACAAGGCGCTGGTGCGTCCGCTGATCGAGGAATCCGCGGCCAAGTATGCCAAGGAAAAAGGCATCACCCCGCGCGATTGCTCCAAAGAAGTCGCGGCAAACTAGACCGGGTCTGACGTGAACACGGCTTCGCTGCTTTCAGTCAATAATGTCGAGGTCATTTACGATCACGTCATCCTGGTGCTGAAAGGGGTTTCGCTGGAGGTTCCCGAGGGGAAGATCGTGGCTCTCCTCGGGGCCAATGGCGCCGGCAAGACCACCACGCTGAAAGCGATTTCCAACCTGTTGCGCGCCGAACGCGGCGATGTCACCAAGGGCTCGATCGAGTTCCGCGGCACGCGCGTGGACAGGCTTACTCCTTCCGATCTGGTGCAGCGCGGGGTGGTGCAGGTGATGGAAGGGCGGCATTGCTTCCAGCACCTCACGGTAGAGGAAAACCTGCTCACCGGCGCTTATACCAGCAAGGCCGGGCGCGCCGCAATCAAGCAGGATCTGGAAAAGGTTTACAGTTATTTTCCGCGCTTGAAGCTGCGCAGAACCAGTGTTGCCGGCTACACCTCGGGCGGCGAACAGCAGATGACCGCGGTGGGGCGCGCGCTGATGGCCAGGCCGAAAATGATTTTGCTGGATGAACCTTCGATGGGACTGGCGCCGCAGATTGTCGCGGAAATTTTCGACATCGTGAAAAATCTCAACCAGAAGGAAAATGTGACTTTCCTGCTGGCGGAGCAGAACACCAACGTCGCGTTGCGCTACGCCGACTACGGCTACATTCTGGAAAACGGCCGTGTGGTGATGGACGGCAAAGCTTCCGAGTTGGGCGAAAACGAAGACGTGAAGGAATTTTACCTGGGACTTTCCACCAGCGGCCGCAAAAGTTTTCGTGACTCGAAGCATTACCGCCGCCGCAAACGCTGGCTGGCGTGACGAATCGGCCGCTGCCTGCGCTCGGCGACGATTCGTGGAGTGTTTAAGTAACGCTGTCCTACAAATAAACAGATTTATCTCCCGATGACCGGCTATTACGATTCCCTGGAAACGCGCGACCCCGAAGCACGGGAAGATGCGTTGTTCCTGGCGTTGCCGCAGCACATCGCGCACGCGAAAAACCATGCGCCGGGCTGCGCGCGTATTCTTGCCGGTATCAATCCCGCCGCCATCACCAATCGCGAAGCGCTCGCCACATTGCCGGTCACGCGCAAATCCGATTTGATCGAACTGCATAAAAATGAGCGGCCGTTCGGCGGCCTCAACGCGACCGCCGCGGGCGATGTGGCGCGCATCTACGCCTCGCCCGGTCCGATTTACGATCCCGAAGGCAGGCGCGCCGATTACTGGCGCCTCGCGCGCGCTTTGTTCGCGGCGGGTTTTCGCAAAGGCGATATCATCCACAATACTTTTGCCTATCACTTCACTCCCGCCGGCTTCATGCTGGATCTGGGCGCACAGGCGCTGGGGTGCGCGGTGATTCCGGCGGGAGTGGGGCAAACCGAATTGCAGGTGCAGACCATCGCCGATTTGCGCCCCAACGGTTATGCCGGCACGCCTTCGTTTCTGAAAATAATTCTGGAAAAAGGACGCGAGCTGAGTGCGGATTTATCTTCACTTAAAAAAGCGCTGGTTTCGGCGGAAGCGCTGCCGCCCGCCTTGCGTGCGCAATTGAAGGATTACGGTGTGCCCGCTTTGCAATGTTATGCTTCCGCCGATATCGGCCTCATTGCCTACGAATCAGAAGCGCTGCAAGGCATGATAGTGGATGAGCACATCATTATTGAAATCGTGCGCCCCGGCAGCGGCGAACCGGTGCCGGAGGGTGAAGTCGGCGAAGTGGTGGTGACCACGCTGAATCCGGATTACCCTTTGATACGCTTTGGCACCGGCGATCTGTCCGCCGTGCTGCCGGGCGCCAGCCCGTGCGGGCGCACCAACCTGCGCATCAAGGGCTGGATGGGGCGTGCGGATCAAACCACCAAGGTCAAAGGCATGTTCGTGCAACCCACGCAGGTGGCGCAAGTGATGAAGCGTCACCCGGAAATCATCAAGGCGCGACTGGTGGTGGATTATGATGCGAATAAAAGCGACCGCATGATTTTCCATTGTGAAACCCATGGAGAGGGCAGCAATGGCCTGAGGGAAGCGATTATTTCGAGCATACGCGAAGTGAGCAAGCTGCGCGGCGAGGTGGCGTTCAAAAAACCCGGGGAATTGCCGAATGACGGCAAGGTAATCGAGGATGCACGAAAATACGATTAGTGTATAAATGGCAACGTATCCCATCAGCCGCTGTCCGGTGCCGGAGCTGGAACAACTGCCGGATGATGTCCGGCAGCGCATTCTCAAAGTGCAGGAAAAGGCCGGCTTCATTCCCAATGTGTTTATCACGCTCGCGCACCGGCCGGATGAGTTCCGCGCTTTCTTCGCCTACCACGATGCGCTGATGCTGAAGGAATCAGGCTTGAGCAAGGCGGAGAAAGAAATGATCGTGGTGGCGACCAGCGCCGCCAATGATTGCCATTATTGCGTGATCGCACATGGCGCGATTTTGCGTATTTATTCCAAGAACCCGCTGCTGGCCGACCAGATCGCGGTGAATTACCGCAAAGCCGACATCGCGCCGCGCCAAAAAGCCATGCTCGATTTCGCATTAAAGGTTGCGCTGCATTCAGCAGAAATAAGCGATGCCGATTTCGAAAGCCTGCGCCAGCATGGTTATAACGATGAGGATATCTGGGACATCGGCGCCATCGCCGCGCTGTTCGCTTTGTCCAACCGCATGGCCAATCTGATCAACATGCGCCCCAACGAGGAGTTTTACGGCATGGGGCGCGCATGACGCTAGCCGCGGGCGCTGTGCGGCGGTGTTATAATCAGGCTGTCTGTACGCTCTTTCCATCACAAGTGGAACAGCGCTTGCAATACCTTAATCAAAGGTGACGTCCATGGATAGATTTCCTGATAACGATCCCCAGGAAACGCGGGAATGGCTGGAGGCGCTGGAAGCCGTTCTCGAGCGCGAAGGCCCCGAGCGCGCGCATTTTCTGCTGGAACGGCTGATCGAAAAAGCACGCCGCTCCGGCGCGTATCTTCCCTACAGCGCCAACACCGCTTATATCAACACCATCCCCGCGGCGAAGGAAGAACGCTCCCCCGGCGATCACGAGCTGGAACATCGCATCCGCTCTTATGCGCGCTGGAACGCTCTCGCCATGGTGCTGCGCGCGAACCGGGATACCAACGTCGGCGGCCATATCGCCAGCTTCGCTTCCGCCGCCACGCTGTACGATGTCGGCTTCAACCATTTCTGGCATGCGCCTTCAGAAAAACACGGCGGCGATCTGGTTTACGTGCAAGGCCACTCGGCGCCGGGGATTTATGCGCGCGCCTTCATGCTGGGGCGCTTGACCTCCGAACAGCTCGACAACTTCCGCCAGGAAGTGGATGGCAAAGGACTGTCATCCTATCCGCATCCCTGGCTGATGCCGGATTTCTGGCAATTTCCCACTGTGTCCATGGGCCTGGGCCCCTTGATGGCGATTTACCAGGCGCGCTTCATGAAATATCTGCACGACCGCGGTCTGGCCAATACCGAAAACCGCAAAGTGTGGGCGTTCATGGGCGATGGCGAAATGGATGAACCGGAAT
>JBOIFQ010000082.1:0-11042 GCA_050741655.1 Burkholderiales bacterium
ATGCCCATGATTTTCGGATCCACGCCGGAATGCGCGTAAGCGATCAGGCGCAACACCGGTTTCAGGCCTTTTTTCTCCGCTGCTTTTCTTTCCATCAGCACCACGGCGGCGGCAGCGTCGTTGATGCCGGAAGCGTTGCCTGCGGTCACAGTGCCGTTTTCCTTGATGAACACGGCGCGCAATTTAGCCATGCCTTCCAAGCTGGCGTCTGCGCGGATATGTTCGTCGGCATCAAAAAACACCGGGCCTTTTTTGGATTTGAGTTCAATCGGCAGAATTTGCTCCTTGAAATAACCCTTGGCGCGCGCGGCCGCCGCACGCTGGTGGCTTTCCACTGCAAAAGTGTCCTGCTCCTGGCGCGTGAGCTTGCAGCGTGCCGCGACATTTTCCGCGGTGACGCCCATGTGTATAGTGTCGAACGGGTCGGTGAGCGCGCCCACCATCATGTCCACCGTGCTGCCATCGCTCATGCGCTGGCCCCAGCGCAGGCTGGGCATCATATAGCCGCCGCGGCTCATGCTTTCGGCGCCGCCCGCTACCGCGGTATCGGTGTCGCCCAGCAGAATATGCTGCGCAGCGCTGACGATGGCCTGCAAGCCGCTGCCGCACAGGCGATTCAATGTCAGCGCCGGGGTTTCCTGCGGCAACCCGCCCTTGATGCAGGCCACGCGCGACAAATACATGTCCTTGGCTTCGGTGTGGATCACATTGCCGAACACGCAATGACCGACTTCCTTGGGATCCACCTTGGCGCGGTTGATGGCTTCCTTCACCACGCGCGCCGCCAGATCGCTGGGCGCGAAATCCTTGAGGCTGCCGCCGTAATCACCAATCGCAGTACGCACACCGCTCAATACCACTACTTCACGCGAATCGCTCATTTCGTCCTCATTAGAAATTCGTTAAAAATCAATAAATAAATGATGCACCGCAGCACGCCAGTTTACGCGGTAAATTCAGGGCTGTCGAGGCGCGGCTGAATGCTCGATTTAACGCGCGCGCTGGTACAGACGATAGCTTTCGTTTTTGTCTCCGGGACGGCTGCCTTCCCAGATTTTTTCCCAGCCCGAGGCCAGCGTGAATTGATCTTTGCCGCGGCTCTGAATCAACAGCAAGTCGCAATCGACTTTGCCATTAAGTTCGGTGCGCTGCGTTATTATGCCATCGTAATATTCCAGCATGGAGCGCTGCGTTTCGCCCAGCCTCCAGCTTGAGATGCATTGAAATTTCGCCGGCAGCGATTGCTGCAGCGAGGTCATCACCCAGCGGTAATTCTTGCTCACATCCAGCCACGGCAGCCACAGCGTCATCGCCAGCATCCATACCATGGTGATGCCGCCCGCCCAGTTGATGACCGCGCGGCGGTTGGAGCGTCCGATGCGGCTGATGAGCGCCAGCCAGCCTGCGCTGAAAGCCAGCGCCACCACCAAATGCAGAAAATTGAAAGGCAGGCTGTAGCCCGGTAAATATTCGCTAAGCCAGATGCTCGCGCCGGCGGGATGGCCGGTGATGAGGGCGATCCAGCCCAGCCACAGCGTCAGCGCCAGCAAACCGAAAGTCGTGATGCCAAACCAGTCGAGCGCGTTGGTGGCGCCGCGCGGCAATGTCGCCAGCGCCGGCGTGGCCAGCAGCGCCAGCGGCAACAGCAGCGGCAGCGCATCCAGATCATGGGTATCGGTATCGAGACTTAATACAACATACAAAACGATGAAGACCGTGAGCGGCAAATGCAATTCCGCGTGGCTGAAAATCTTGCGCCGCTGATGCCACAGCGTCCACAGCGCGAGCGGCAGCACCGGCCAGGCAAACCACGGCAAGGTTTTCAGAAAATAAAACGCCGAAGCTTGCTTGTCCGGTGCGGCAAAACCAATCAGACGTCCCAGGTCCTGAACCCACAGCCATTCGTTGAATAATGCCGGCGCGCGCTGATAAAGCTCATAAGGCCAGATTAAAAGCCACGGAGCGCCGGCAATCAGCATGACAATCAAGGTCAAAGCGTAATGGCGTTTGTGCCATTCGCGGAATAACAGCGGCAGCAGCACGCAAATAATCATCATGACCGTCGGCGCCAGCGTGCCACGGCACATGAAGCCCAGGCCGATGCCGGTCCCGGTGAGCAAGCCCGCCCGCAACGGACGTTCACGGGTTAAAGTCAGTCCGTACAAGCACAATGCCAAACCAGCGAGCAGGCCCAGATCGGCAATCAACTGATGTGCGCGCACCAACATCCCAAGACAGCCGAGCAGCAGCAAAACGCTCATCACACCTTGGCCGCGGCCATACAACTGACGCCCCGCGAGTCCGATACAGATAAATGTCAGACCCATATAAAACCCGCTGGCGAGCCGCGCGGCGTCATGCAATGCCAAAAGTGGCGATAACACCCATGCGAACAGCGCGGCGGTCAGATAAAAAAACGGCGGTTTATCCATGTAGGGTTCGCCCGCCAGAGTGGGCACTACCCAATCGTGATGATTGAGGATGCTGAACACCAGCCCGAAGCTGTGCGCTTCATCGGGTTTCCACGGCTCGTGGCCGGTCAAACCGGGGAGAATCCACGCCAGACAAAACAGGCAGGCCGCGGCCAGATGCGAAAGCCTGATGGCGGGCATGCGCTCGGACTGAAACAGATCGCCGGAAAAATACCTCACGCGGCCAGCTCGCGTTGATAAAGGCGCTCGAGAATGCGCAGTGGCGAAAGATTCTCGTCCTGCATCGCGCTGGCGGGAAGATAAAAAGTCTGCTCCAGCAAATACTGGCCTGATAGCGCGGCATGCAGCACGCGGTCACTGTATACCACCCAGGTCGAGCCCGGCGGAAAATGGAATCGGAGCTTGTCCGCGCTTTGCTGGTAATGGTGATCGAGTTTCACCCGGTCATGCAATTGCAGCATGACATGATCATAAGGGCTGCGCCGGCCCTTGGTGATATGCAGTTGCCGCAACAGCCAGGCCGAGCCTGGAAGTGGCATTGAAATGTGCGGTACATAGCGCGGGGCAAAGCGCTCGAACGGCTCGCCGATATCCCACACCCGCGCTTCACCGTGCGGATTGAGGTTGGTGAATACGCGCAGGATGCGTTTACCCTGGTTGGGGCGCGAGGCGAAGGCATCCATGTGCAGACGCGAATCATCCTTGCGCGCAGACAGGCCGCGCCGTTCCACCTGCAGCGGGCGGTAACTGGTGAGCGCTGGCTGCAATTGCGGTGAATAAGCCGGCAGCAGCGATTCGATGAGCGCCCGCGCGTGCAGCGCAAAGCGCGCGATCAGCGCCGCCAGCTGCGCGCGGTCTTTTCCCGTCAGGCTCGTGCCTTGCAGCACTGCGCCGCGGGAATCATAGCTGATGTTCTTGGCTTTGCCGTCGGAGCAGGCGGGCGTGAGAAAGCGCTGCTCGCCTGGTTCCAGGCCGAACGCGAGTTGCGGGAAAAACAGCACTTTGCCCGCTTCCAGCGCCAGCGTAGCACGCGCGGCGGCAGCGGCGGCGAGAGTGAAGTGCCATTCGCGACCATCCAGCACTTCGATAATTTCATTTTGCGCCAGCATGCGTTTCTTATTCCACGATTTTCAGCGCCTGTCCGCGCACCGGTTCACCGGATGGATATTGTGCGTTGAGCAGCCGCAGATGGCTTTCGGCATTCTTACCCAATGGCGAGGATTTGGCGAGCTCCGCGTAGGTGAGGTTTTCGCGCGCGCTGATGATTTTTATTTTAAGCGGCTTGGCCAGCTTGCGTTCGGCTTCGGTAAGCGCGTGAAAACTCATGATACTGGCATCGATGTTTTCCTGCTGGCGCTGAAACACTTCATCCGATTTGGCGCCGCCGGCAATCACGAAAGCGTGATTGTCATGATAGATCACCGCCACTTTGGCGGGTTTGCCTGAACTGGAAACTTTTGCGCTGGCGGCAGGCAGGCCGCCGATGTCGAGAGAGTGGATTTCTCCGCCGAAGCCCAGCAGCTTGCGCAAATAATCCGCCGGCGTGCCCTCGAGTTTGTTTTTGCCCAAAGTCATTTCCATGCTGGCGTCATTGCCGGGGCTTTGCGCCTGTACCCGATCCGGCAGGTTATGAATGCGCCAGCCTTGCGGGAATCTGAGCGTCACGCCCAGTCCGGCGTGATAAAAATTTCCGTTGCGGATAATGCCTTGCTCGGGGCTGTCGCCGTAAATCATGCCGTCCAGCTGCTTGAGAAACGCGCCGCGATTTACCGTAGTGCCGGGCCGCGTCAGGCTTGAGGCTTCAGCCACCACCTGCTGCAAGCGCGTGTCATTGTCGGGATGCGAGGCAAACAGGCCATGATACGCGCGCGGCTCGCGCCCTTCCTGCTTGGCGGCCTCGGCGTCGTAGAGCTCCTGGTTTTTCAATACGCCTATGACTTTTACCATCGCTTGCGGATCGTAACCGGTGCGCCCCAGATATTCCGCGCCCAGACGATCCGCTTCCAGCTCATGCTCGCGGCCGTAGCCCGAAAGCAACGCGCCGCCGAGCAAATTAGTGAGATTGCTGCCCATCGCATTGCGCAGTCCGGGCACGAATACCGAAGCCAGCTGCACTCCGACGTTGGCGGCGGTCGCCGCGCTGATTTGCTGCACGCTGTGGCGCGCGGTGACGTGGCCGATTTCATGTCCCAGCACCGCGCCCAATTCTGCTTCGGAATTGAGATACGCCATGATGCCGCGCGTGATATAAACATAGCCGCCGGGCAGGGCAAAAGCGTTGACTTCGCCGGAATCGAGCACGGTGAAATGGTAAGCAAGGTTAGGCCGGTGGCTGTTATGCGCGAGTTTCTGGCCGACGCCATTCACATATTCCTGCAACGCGTCCACCTCAACCGCGCGATACTGTTTCTTGACATCCGCGTCTGCTTGGCGCCCGGCGCCGATTTCCTGCGACTCGCTCATCACCACGAAATTCGGATTGCCGCTGACCGGATTGACCGCGCAGCCCGCCAGCGTCAGGGAAATGGCGCTCGTGCACAACACAAGAAATAGTTTCATGCGCTTATTTTAACTGGTGGCCTTGCCCTAGTTAAGTGCGTCATGCACCGGTGGTGTGCGTGATTGGCATGAGCATAAATAGCAGAAAAACAAATTACCCAATAAAAACATGCTCCTGGATTTCGTCCTACTTGAGGGACACGATTATTTCCTACTTGGTATATTTCCTGCTGTGATGTGATAAGCCAAGTTGTATTTTCCAAGGGAGATGAACATGTCCGGTTTTGACAATCCATTTGATCCCCGCGTCAAATTAAGTTGCGGTTGCGGCAGGCACGCCACTCAGGCCGAACATGATGATGCGCAAACCATTCCAGCCGTGATTGATGCCGCCACCGGCCGTTTGGTGGAATCGGCGGTCATGCGCGCCTTGTTTCCGCAGGATGCGCTGCGCCGCCGCTTCCTCAAGGCAGTGGGCAGCAGCACGGCGCTGGCCGCGGTTTCGCAGTTATTTCCTCTCGCCTTGGCCAAACAGGCTTTCGCCGAGACCGGCGGCAAACTCGAGAAGAGCAAGCTCAAGGTCGGCTTCATTCCCATCACTTGCGCTACTCCGATCATTATGGCTCACCCCATGGGATTTTACTCGCGTCACGGGCTGGACGTGGAAGTGGTGAAAACGGCGGGATGGGCGGTGATCCGCGACAAATCCTTGTCGAAAGAATATGACGCCAGCCATATGCTCTCGCCCATGCCGCTGGCGATTACGCTGGGCACGGGATCCAACCCGATCCCGTGGACCATGCCGGCGGTGGAGAACATCAACGGCCAGGCGATTACGCTGGCCATCAAGCACAAGGACAAACGCGATCCGAAGCAGTGGAAAGGCTTCAAGCTCGCGGTGCCTTTCGACTACTCCATGCATAATTACCTGCTGCGCTATTACCTGGCTGAATTCGGCCTCGATCCCGACCAGGATGTGCAGATCCGGTCGGTGCCGCCGCCCGAGATGGTGGCCAATATGCGCGCCGACAATATTGACGGCTTCCTCGCGCCCGACCCAGTCAATCAGCGTGCGGTTTACGATGGCGTCGGTTTCATTCATATTCTTTCCAAGGACATCTGGGCCGGGCATCCCTGCTGCGCTTTTTCCGCCAGCCAGGAATTCGTGACTACCATGCCCAACACGTTTCAGGCGCTGCTCAAGGCCATCATCGAGGCCACTGCTTTTGCGCGCAAAGCGGAAAACCGCAAGCAGATCGCCGAGGCTATCGCGCCCGCCAACTATCTCAATCAGCCGGTGACGGTGGTGGAACAAGTGCTGACCGGGACTTTTGCCGACGGGCTGGGCAACATTCAGAAAGTCCCGGACCGCATAGATTTCGATCCCTTCCCGTGGAACAGTTTCGCGGTGTGGATACTCACGCAGATGAAACGCTGGGGGCAACTCAAGGGCGAGGTGGATTACCAGGGCGTGGCCAAGCAGGTGTTTCTCGCCACCGATGCCGCCAAGATGATGAAGGAGGTGGGTTTGACGGCGCCAGCCAGCGCTCATAAGAAGTTCAGCGTCATGAAAAAAGAGTTTGATCCAAGCCGGCCGGAGCAATATCTGGCGAGCTTCCCGATCCGCAGGACCTGAGGCATGGCGTCCACCAAGTATTGGATAGCGCCGCTGCTGTCGCTGTTGCTGCTGGCCGGTTTTCTCGGCGTGTGGCATTTGGCGACGCTGCCGGCGGCCGTTGCCCCGGCCGCCGATACCGAATATGCCAAACTGGTGGGCGGCGCGGCGGCGGCCGGACAAAAGTCCGCCGTGCCGACGCCCGCCGATGTCGGCCGCAAAATCTGGCAGCACCTGCGGGATCCGTTCTACGACCGCGGCACCAATGACAAAGGCATAGGGATTCAGCTCGCCTATTCCATCGCACGGGTGCTGGCGGGTTATTTGCTGGCGGCGCTGGTGGCGATTCCGGCGGGTTTCGTCATCGGCATGTCGCGGCTGCTGCAGCAGGCGCTGGATCCGTTCATCCAGATATTGAAACCCATTTCTCCGCTGGCCTGGA
This sequence comes from Burkholderiales bacterium, assembly GCA_050741655.1. Classification (GTDB taxonomy): domain Bacteria; phylum Pseudomonadota; class Gammaproteobacteria; order Burkholderiales; family JAHFRG01; genus JAHFRG01. The sequence continues at coordinate 6,989 of JBOIFQ010000082.1, forward strand.
TGCCGCTCGCGCTCTACACCATCAAGGACTCCGGCACTTCGGCGATCTTCGTCATCTTTATCTGCTCGCTGTGGCCGATGCTGATCAACACCGCTTTCGGCGTGGCGTCGGTGCGCAAGGAATGGCTGAATGTCGCGCGCACGCTGGAGGTGAAACCGCTGCGCACGGCATTCACCGTGATCCTGCCCGCGGCGGCGCCGACCATCCTCACCGGCATGCGCATCTCCATCGGCATCGCCTGGCTGGTGATTGTCGCGGCGGAAATGCTGGTCGGCGGTACCGGTATCGGCTATTTCGTCTGGAACGAATGGAACAACCTGTCCATCACCAATATCATCTGTGCCATCCTGGTCATCGGGCTGATCGGCATGCTGCTGGATTTGATACTCAGCCGGCTGACGCGGCTGGTGACCTACCGCGAATAGGACGCGGCATGCACAAGACTTTCTTGCAGGTGGAGGATTTGAGCCGGGCTTATCCCGCCACGCGCGGCGGCAAGCCCCTGGTGGTGTTTGATCAGGTGAATTTCAACATCGAAAAAGGCGAATTCGTTTGCATTATCGGCCATTCCGGCTGCGGCAAATCCACCATACTCAATATTCTGGCCGGCCTGGATGAAGCGAGTTCAGGCGTGGTAGTGATGGATGGGCGCGAAGTGGCGGGACCGAGTCTCGATCGCGGCGTGGTGTTTCAGGGGCATGCGCTGCTGCCCTGGCTCAGCGCCGGGAAAAACGTGGAGTTCGCGGTCAAATCGCGCTGGCCGGAATGGAATAAGAAAAAAATCGCCCAGCACTGTCAGAAATATCTCGACCTGGTCGGATTGACCGGTTCGGAACACAAAAAACCGGCGGAACTTTCCGGCGGCATGAAGCAGCGCGTGGGAATCGCGCGCGCCTTTGCCATTCAACCCAAGATGCTGCTGCTGGACGAACCCTTCGGCGCGCTCGATGCGCTGACGCGCGGGCTGATTCAGGATGAGTTGCTGAAAATTTGCGCCGCCACCCGCCAGACCGTGTTCATGATCACGCACGATGTGGATGAAGCGATTTTGCTGGCCGATAAAATCATGCTCATGAGCAACGGCCCGCAAGCGAAGATCGCGGAAATCGTTCAGAATACCTTGCCGCGCCAGCGTTCGCGCAGCACGGTGCATAAGGAACCGCAGTATTATCCCATCCGCAACCATCTGGTGGATTTTCTGGTGATCCGCTCGCGAGAATACAGCGGCGGCAATCTTCCCGGCGGCTACGACCCCAGGCGGCCGCCGCTGGTGACACCGGGCTTATCCGCAACTTCCGCGCTGGCCAGCCCGAATGAGATTCACGGCGGCGGCAAAACGCCGTTGCATTTACTGAAAACCTGAAATGAAAATTTTAAACCGGAGGTACTATGACGCGCATGGATGTGACTGAAAAAATAATTTCCGTCAAGATCAAGAAAGGCCTGAAGTGGGCGGACATCGCCAGGAAAATCGGCCACAGCAAGGAATGGACCACGGCCGCGCTGCTCGGCCAGATGACGCTGACCGAGGAGCAGGCGCAAACCGCGGGCAAGCTGTTTGGGCTCAATGAAGAGGAGATGGCGCTGCTGCAAGTGGTGCCTTACAAGGGTTCGCTGGGGGAGACCGTGCCCACTGATCCGCTGATTTACCGCTTCTACGAATTGATCCAGGTTTACGGTACCACCATCAAATCGCTGATCCACGAAGAATTCGGCGACGGCATCATGAGCGCGATCGATTTCAGCATGGACATTCAGCGCCAACCCGATCCCAAGGGCGACCGCGTGAAAATCGTATTGAACGGAAAGTTTCTGCCTTACAAGACTTACTGAGTAAAAAAGGCGGCTTTTAGCGCCGCCTTTTATTTTTTGCCGCCGGCGAAAATCTCCACATCGTTTTTATAGGCATCGTAAGCCTTGCTGTATTCCATGACGCGCGCGACTTCGGAAATGAATTTGTCGTCGTAGCCGGCGCGCTTGAGCAGGTAAAAACCCATTTCCATTCCCGAGGTGATGCCGCCGGCGGTGATGATGCGTCCGGCATCCACCACCCGCGCGCGGCTGATGCGGCAGGCGGGCGCGATGTCGGCGAGGCGATCCAGCGGCACCTTGCCCGCGGGCGAGGCTTCCACGCGGTCCGGTTCCTTGCGGTTGGTGGCGGGCAGGCCGTCGAGCAGACCCATCTTGCCGTAAATCCACGAGCCGGTGCAGACGCTGGTGAGCAGACAGGATGCGGGAAGCGCACGGATATAAGCATGCAGCCGCTTGTTGTGCAGCTCCTGGCGCGTGCCGAAACCGCCAGGAATCAGGAATGCGTCCATGTCCGGCTGGTCGTTGAAGGCATAATTGGGCACTACCGTGAATCCGGCCTGTGCTTGCACCGGCCGCATGGCATCGGCGATCAAAAATGCTTCCAGCTCGGGATTGAAGCGGCGCGCCACCGAAAACACGCCGTGCGGCGCCGCGAAGTCAACGATTTCCACATCCTTGAATACGTAAATGCCGAGACGGAAAGCCATGAAATTCTGCTCCTAAAAAATTAAAGGCAGCCGAAGCTGCCTTTAATTTAACATGCGTTGCGATCAAGACACGGTTTTTTTGCGGCTGTATTTCTGGCGGAATTTTTCCACGCGGCCGGCGGTGTCCACGATTTTCTGCTTGCCGGTGTAAAACGGATGGCAGGCCGAGCACACTTCGATGTTGAGCGCGCGGCCCAAGGTCGAACGGGTCTTGAACTTGTTGCCGCAACTGCAAGTGACGGCGATTTCGGTGTATTTCGGATGAATTTCGGCTTTCATGGCGTTTCCTCGTGTGGCAGCGTACCCTTTTGCGAAAGGCGCAGATTATCCTCGAAACCGGCAAGCGATGCAAGCCGAGGGATTAATTCAGCGCCAGTCCAACACCCCAGACGATAAGCGCAAGTCCGCTGCCGTAACTGAGCCATCTGCTTGATGGCAATATTTTTTCCAGCAGTACGAACAGGCTAATGGCCGCCACCCAGGCGAGATTCATCACCCCGACCACGAACAACAGCGCCATCAGCAGCCAGCAGCAAGCGGTGCAATACGCGCCGTGGCGCAGCCCCATGACCCAGGCGCCGCTTTTGCCTTCGCGCCATTGGGTCATCAGGAATTCAAAAGGCGCGCGGCAAAATTTGAGGCAGGCTTGCTTGAACGGGCTCAGTTGATAGACACCGGCAAGTACCAGCACGGCGGCGCCAAAGCCATGCTGCGCATTTTCCATCATCGGCGTCATCCAGGCGGCGGCGGTGAGCGCCCATTGCGCCAGCGTGGCGCACACGCTGAAAGCCGTCCACACCGCGAGATAACCACCGAGAAAAAACGCAGTGGCGGTATAGGGACGTGAGTTTTCGCGGCGCCGGCGATTGACCGCGGCAAACAACAGCACCAGCGGCATGGCGGAAGGCACCATCATCGCCGCCATCATGATCGCCCACATGTTGAAAATCAGCGCGAGGTCGGAGATATTCCAGGTACTGCTCGCGGGCATCGCCATTTCCACCCACTCCATGTGGTGCATCGCCCAATCCTGATAGATGAGCCAAGCCCAGCAGGCAGCGCTCAAAGCCAGCAGCGCGCAAAACAGAATCAGGCGTTCGCGCGGGTAAGCCCTGGCGGGCAAGATGGAAGCAAAAAACATGGGTCAGGCGATCAGCCCCAGATGCGTGTACGTCACATCCGCGAGCGAACTATGCGTTCCCCGGTGCTCGAACTTGATACGCCCCGTGCTTTTCAGCGTCACCGTCTGCGCCACTTCCATTTCCTTGTACTCGAAACCGTTGGGCATTTTGACGATGACGCGCTGCTCCTGATCGGTGGCGGGGATGATCAAGGGCGTCGTCACCGTTTCCGCCTCGCCCGCCACGCTCAGGCGCGCCTTGCGTTTTTCCTTGTCGAACTCGAAAGTAATCGGCACCAATTGGGGTTCGTAAAAAGTAGTAATGATCGAAGCCAGGATTTCAAACAGCACGCCGCCCGCTTTCCCGGACAGGATTTGCAGCAGCGCCTGGCGTTGTTGCGGCGAGGTTTTAATG
>JBOIFQ010000083.1:0-6024 GCA_050741655.1 Burkholderiales bacterium
ATTACTTTTTTAAATTAAGCGACCCACGCTGCCAGAAATTCCTGCGCGAATTCACTCAGCGGGAAGGCCGGCTGCAACCCGAAGCTGCCAACAAAATGAAGGAATGGCTGGGCGAAGAAGGCGAGAGCAAACTCTCCGACTGGGATATCTCGCGCGACGCGCCTTATTTCGGTTTCGAGATTCCCGATGCGCCGGGCAAATATTTTTACGTCTGGCTGGATGCGCCCATCGGCTACATGGGAAGCCACAAGAATCTTTGCTTCAAGCTTGCCCACAACGACAAACCCAAATCGCGCGTGCTGTTTGATGCTTATTGGGGAAAGGATTCATCAGCCGAGCTTTATCATTTCATCGGCAAGGACATTCTTTATTTCCACGCCTTGTTCTGGCCGGCGATGCTGGAACATTCCGGGTTTCGCACCCCGACCAAAATTTTCGCGCACGGTTTCCTCACCGTGAACGGCGAAAAAATGTCCAAGTCGCGTGGTACTTTCATCACCGGCGAAAGCTATCTGAAGCAGGGACTCAATCCCGAATGGCTGCGCTATTACTACGCGGCGAAACTGAACTCGACGATGGAGGATATTGATCTTAATCTCGATGATTTCGTGGCGCGGGTGAATAGCGATCTGGTGGGGAAATATATCAATATAGCAAGCCGGTGCGCGGGATTTATTACTAACAAATTTGACGGACAAATTGCTCAGGATTTAACGCCAAACCAACTTTTTGAAGAACTGAGAGGCGCACGCGCCGAAATCGAAGAGCATTACGAAAATCGCGAATACGGTAAAGCCCTGAGAGTAGTAATGGCGCTGACAGACCGTGCCAATCAATACGTCGATGAACGTAAACCCTGGGAGTTGGCCAAGTACGCTGAACGCTCTCGGCCTTCCGGGGAACTTCATCAAGTGTGTAGTGCTGGATTAAATCTCTTTCGCTTTTTAACTATTTATCTAAAACCTGTGCTGCCAAAGTTGGCGCAAGATGTTGAATCTTTTTTGCGCATCCCTCCTCTGTTTTGGAAAGATAGCCATTCCTTGCTCCATGCACATGTTATTGGTAATTACCGGCATCTTATGACTCGCGTCGACTCCAAGCAGATTACCGCGCTGATCGAAGCTAACAAGGAAAATCTGATGACTACACCCCCCTCACCCCAACCCTCTCCCGCAAGGGGAGAGGGAGCCGCCGCTGGCGCAGCGATTGTTTCGATCGACGACTTTGCAAAGATTGACCTGCGCATCGCGCGCATCGTCAACGCCGAGCAGGTAGAAGGCGCGGACAAATTGCTCAAGCTCACGCTCGATCTGGGTACGGAAACGCGCACGGTGTTCGCCGGAATCAAATCCGCTTACGACCCGGAACAGCTCAAGGGCCGCCTGACGGTGATGGTGGCGAACCTCGCGCCGCGCAAAATGAAATTCGGCATGTCCGAAGGCATGGTGCTGGCGGCGGGAGACGGCAAGGATATTTATTTATTGAGCGCGGATTCCGGCGCGCAACCCGGCATGAAAGTAAAATAAGGCACTGCATGCCCGAGCTTACACAAAAAAACGCACGCCTGATTGCCGCCGCCTGCCTGGTGTTGCTGGGCATATGGATCATGCAGGGTTTTCTGGTGGCGCTGATCTGGGCAGTGGTGATTGCCATCGCCACCTGGCCGCTTTATCAACGCTTTCTGCAACGCTTGCCGCAAGCACGCCGCGAAACCTGGGGCTGCATCCTGTTTACTTCACTTATCGCGTTGATGCTGCTGATCCCTTTGGCTTACGCCATTCTGCAAATCGGTTTCGAAACCCGCGTCGTGCTCAATGTGCTTAACGAAGCACAAAAAAGCGGTCTGCCCGCCCCGGACTGGCTGGGGCGCCTGCCGTTTGCCGGCGCATGGGCGCTTTCGTGGTGGAACGGCAATCTTGCCAATCCCGGAGCGGCGACGGATTTGCTGCTGCAGATTAATTCCAGCATTGCGGTGGAATGGAGCAAGGCGTTCGGCAAACAAGTCCTGCACCGCATGGTGACATTGGGCGTCACGCTGATCACGCTTTACTTCGTATTTCGCGATGGCGCCCGATTGGCGCAGGAGTTTACCGCCGCGGTGCGGCGCATGGTGGGGGATGACGGCGAGCGTTATATCGCACACATGGCTTCGGCGATCAGAGCCGCGGTCAACGGATTGGTGCTGGTGGGTCTCGCGGAAGGCGTGCTGCTGGCGATTGCTTATGCGCTGGCCGGACTGCAGCATGCGGCGCTGCTGGGCGCGCTCACCGGTTTGTTCGCCATGATTCCGTTTGCGGCGCCGGTTATTTTCGGCGGCGCATCGCTGGTGTTGCTGGCGCAGGGAAACACCGTGGCGGCGCTGCTGCTTTTTTCCTTCGGCTCGGTGGTGTTGTTCGTCGCCGACCATTTCGTGCGGCCGGTTTTGATCGGCGGCGCTGCGCGTCTGCCTTTTCTGTGGGTATTGCTGGGCATACTCGGAGGTCTGGAAACCCTGGGCCTGCTGGGTTTGTTCCTGGGCCCGGCCATCATGGCGGCGCTGATGTCGCTGTGGCGCGACCTGCGCTCCGCCGGGTGATGGGCGCTTGCGTCAAGCATTTGATTATTTCCGGCCAGGTGCAAGGCGTCGGTTTCCGCTATTACCTGCTCGAAACCACCCGGCGTCTCGGCGTCAGGGGTTGGGTGCGCAACCGGCGCGATGGCACGGTGGAAGCGATGGTGGAAGGCGCACCGGAAGCGGTGGCGAAAATTATCGAGTGGGCGAAGAGCGGACCGGATGGGGCGCGGGTGACGGGTGTAAATGTCACGGAAGGAGAAGGCCGCTACACCCGCTTTGAACAACTGCCCACGCTTTAGTCTGGAAAGCTGTCATGGCGAGCGCCGCAAAGTGATCCACGTTTCGAAAAGCAGATTGCTTCGTCGTTTACCCGCCACGCTTCGCTTGCGGCTGTAGACTTATCCTCGCAATGACAAATAAGTACTGCTAATAAATCACGCTCACGTTTTCATCCTTGAGCCAGGCGCCCAGCGATTGCAGCAGATTGTCGTTGAGATTCACGCGCCAGTTCTCGCCCAGTTCCACCACGCAGCTCGCGCCATTGTTGCGGTAAACAATCGACACCGGGCACGCGCCAGGACGATACGGCGCGAGCATTTCCATCAGCTTTTTCGCATTCGATTGCCCGTTACAGGTCAGGCGCATGGCACGCGCAAAGCGGTTGCGCGCCGCATTCAGATCATAAAGCTTGTCGGCGGTCACGCGCAGGCCGCCGGAAAATTCGTCGTGGCTTACCTTGCCTTCGACGATCAGCAACTGGTCTTCCTTCAGAATATCGCGGCTGGCTACGAACAATTCGCTGAATACCACGGTTTCCACGGTTGAACTGTTGTCGTCCAGCACCACCACCGACATGCGGCCGCGCCGCGTCTGCTGGATGCGCACGCTGTGTATCATGCCGGCGAACACAACCGGCTGCGGCTGCGGCGTCAAATCCGCGATGCGGGTTTTGACAAAATCCTGCAAACATTTCTGGTAAGCGGTAAACGGATGGCCGCTCAGATAAAAACCCAGCGCCGCTTTTTCATTCTGTAGCCGTACCGTCTCCGGCCATTCCTGAGTGAGCACCAGCGCTGGCTGGTGCGCCGCGCTTTCCTGTTCGTTGAACAGGCTCACCTGATTGATTGCGCGCTGCGCCTGTTCCGCGCTTTCCATGGCGATGCCCACCGAAGCCAGCAAGCTCGCACGGTTCGGATTGAGCGCATCGAAAGCTCCGGCACGGATCAGGGATTCGATGGAACGGCGGTTCACCAGGCGCTTGTCCACGCGCAGGCAGAAATCAAAAAGGTTTTTAAACGGCCCGCCGTTTGCGCGCGCTTTCTCCATCGCCGCCAGCGCCGCTTCGCCGGTGCCTTTCACCGCGCCCAGGCCGTAGCGGATTTGCCATTCGCCCACCGGCATGAAGCGGTAAGCGCTGAAATTGATGTCGGGCGGCAGCATTTCGATCTTATTGTCTCGGCAGTCTTTATACAACAACTGCACCTTGTCGGTGTCCGCCATGTCGGCCGACAGCGTGGCCGCCATGAAGGCCGCCGGAAAATGCGCCTTGAGATATGCCGTCTGGTAAGCCAGCAGCGCGTAGGCCGCGGCGTGCGATTTGTTGAAACCGTAGCCCGCGAATTTTTCCATCAGGTCGAACAGATCGTTCGCCTTGCGTTCCGGCACACTGTTCTTGCCCGCGCCTATGACGAAAATCGCGCGCTGGCGCGCCATTTCATGCGCGTCTTTCTTGCCCATCGCGCGGCGCAGCAAATCGGCAGCGCCCAGCGTAAAGCCGCCGATGATCTGCGCCATCTGCATCACCTGCTCCTGGTACACCATGATGCCATAGGTCGGACTCAGAATCGGCTCGACCCGCTTGTCCGGGTATTCGACGCGCTGCCTGCCGTGCTTGCGGCTGATGAAATCCGGAATCAGCTCCATCGGCCCCGGGCGGTAGAGCGCGATCAGCGCGATGATGTCCTCGAAGCGGTCCGGTTTCGCCTGCTTCATCATTTCGCGCATGCCGCGCGATTCACACTGGAAAATGGCGGTGGTGTTGCCGCGGGAGAAGATTTCATAGGTCGCCTTGTCGTCGAGCGGAATGTTTTCCAGCATAAACGACGGCTGTTTTTCCCGCACGTAGCGTACCGCCCAGTCGAGGATGGTGAGCGTGGTCAAACCCAGAAAGTCGAACTTGACCAGACCGACCTGCTCCACATCCTTCATGTCGAACTGGCTCATCGCCGCTTCCGCGCCCTGCGCCACATAGATGGGGCAATAATCGGTGAGCTTGCCCGGCACGATCAACACACCGCCCGCATGCATGCCGACATTGCGCGTGAGTCCTTCGAGCTGCTCGGCCAGGGCCAGCAATTCGCGCGTTTCTTCTTCCGCCGCTTCGCGCTGATTGATCTGCGGCTCGACCTCGCGCGCATAAACCGGTTTCGATTCCGGGTCTTCATCCTCGACATCGGCGCGTTTGCGCAGCGTGACGGTCTTGCCCGGCTGGATCGGGATGAGTTTCGCCAGCTGGTCGCAAAAGGTATAAGGCAAATCGAGTACGCGCCCGACGTCGCGCACCACCGCTTTCGCCGCCATGGTGCCGAAAGTGACGATTTGCGAAACGGACTCCGCGCCGTATTTATGCTTGACGTACTCGATCACTTTCTCGCGCCCGTCCTGGCAGAAATCCACATCGAAGTCGGGCATGGATACGCGCTCGGGATTGAGAAAACGCTCGAACAGCAGATCATAGCGCAAGGGATCGAGATCGGTTATGCCGAGAGCATACGCCACCAGCGAACCCGCGCCGGAACCGCGCCCGGGGCCCACCGGCACGCTGTTTTGCTTGGCCCAGTTGATGAAGTCGGCGACGATCAGAAAATAGCCGGGGTAGCCCATTTGCACGATGGTGCGGATTTCGAATTCCAGCCGCTCTTGATATTTGGGCGCTTGTTTCTCGCGCTCGCTGGCGCCGGGGTAAAGCGCTTGCAATCGCTGCCCCAACCCGGCGCGCGCACGCTGGCCGAGATATTCGTCGAGTCCCACATTATCCGGCGTGGGAAACAGCGGCAGTCGGCTTTTGCCCAATTCCAGTTTGAGATTGCAGCGCTTGACGATTTCCACGCTGTTGGCGAGCGCTTGCGGAATATCGGCGAACAGTTCCGCCATCTGCTCCTGGGTTTTGAAATATTGCTGCTCGGTGAATTGCCGCGGGCGGCGCTGGTCGCCCAGCACATAACCTTCGGCGATGCACACGCGCGCTTCATGCGCCTTGAAATCATCGGCTGCCAGAAACTGCACCGGATGCGTCGCCACCACCGGCAGTATCAAATCGGCGGCGAGTTCCAGCGCGCGCTGCACATAATGCTCGGTGTGCGGCGCGCCCGCGCGCTGCAATTCAATATAGAAGCGCTCGGGAAACAACACCGCCCATTGCTGCGCCAGTTGTTGCGCCTGTTTGCGGTTATCCTGCAGCAGCGCGTGGC